>NZ_LWGE01001151.1:0-9875 GCF_001635315.1 Oleiphilus sp. HI0123 | reverse complement strand
GCACATTCGTCTGGCCAAATCATCTCTAGCGTGCTGAATAAGTGTTAAAGGATCTCGCGCTACGGAAGTGAAAACATGCAAACCACCTAAAGGCATAATGCCCTTCTGTGTTATTTCACCGATAGACCGACAATAGTGCTTCAGGTTCCCGGCCGCATCCGGTTGTGAGGTTGAAGGCATCAATATCGCCACTTCATTTCGATCCAAACTAACAAGACTAAATGCGCTATCCAACTCTGTTGATAAGCACGCTTTAACCTCATCACGCCACTGAGACTCTATTCGCAACAATGCAAGGGCATGTGACGCTTGGTCGTCTCTGCCAATCAAATCAGTCAGGCGCGCTTCTAAACCTTTTTGGTTTAACAAACCTGTTTCAGTATCATGAACATCCAACCATTTCCTCTCATCTACAATAGTTGGTTCAGCTAAAGGTGTCGCGATGACCAAAACTTGCCGAGACGAGATAGAGACAGACTCTTCCTGCTCTCCATAAACAGGCGTATAACGCCAAGAAAGGCAGTGCTGATGCCCTGACACAGAAGTGATATAAGCAACATGTTCAAACTCTGACAAAACCCCTCTAGTGATATCCTCAAGCCGCCGGGAGACTAAGCCCCCCTTAGCCTGAATGAGAGAATCCAACGAGCTCCCTTCGAGACTTTCTGAGCTTAATTCAAATAAAGATTTTAGATAGCGATTAACAGACAATAAGCGCCCGCCACCATCAACTACTGCGATACCCACAGGAACTGAGTCATTCACACTCTCTGATAATAGTTTCTCGCGCTCCAAAGCTTCTGTGCGTGCATCCAAAGCATTTGACGTTTCGACTGCCAAGCGCTCAACTGCATCGGCACGATGTAGCTTACGTAAAGGCTGGCGTAATAGTATAAACAGTAGAAATTCACCGACAAGCAACGCTAAGAAACTATAACTGAACGTTTGAGAGATCGTTTGATCTAATAAGGAGTAGTCTTCAGACACATTTGATATTACAACTAGTTGATTTTGCTGCAAAGGCATCGCCTTCAATTCATAAATATTTGGAGACAAATCCAAAACCTGAATTCGGCGACTTAATTCATCAAGAGAGTACGAACGCGAAGCCTGATCAAGCACGACTCTGCTTTCCAAGGGGTTGGTTAAAGCCATTAGATCACGCTCCCAAAATGGAGAAACAGGCAGCCCCTTGACCCCTGCACTAAATGGGTCCGTATTCTTGCTTAGCAAAACCGTATCAATATTTGAGACGTGCTGAAACCTAAGCATTACATTACTTAATGGCTCTGCCAGAACGATGACACCCAAAACATCCCCCTGATAAAGCATGGCAGTGTAAGTCACAATTCGGCAAACAGAGTTACAATCTACACGCCAAGAGGGCGCTTCTCTCTGGAGCACCTCCCTAACACTCTCTTGGTGTTGCAATGAGTCAGTCGAGTGTAATATACCAAGCTGAGTATCAAACAAAGCCAATACTGACAATCCCCCATCGGCTTGTAAATTCCAATCAAGCTCTTCTATTTCACTGCGAAAACTTTCGACATCGTTTCCCCGGATTGCCTCCATTAAAATTTTATTCAAACTTGCCGAGTTCGCTAGCTGTATCACTTTATCCGCAGAAGTTTCTATCAAACGATTTAATTGCTGTTCATATTGGGCATGCACAATAAGCCGGTTAGACTCAAACTCATGCGTTTTCCACTGAGACATCAACAAAGAAAAGGCCAACACAATTAATGTGAATACAAGGCTAATCGCTCCAAACGTTTGCCAATTAATGTTAAAACCTTTGTCTTTCCATCCTGAGGGTAATGTCTCGTCAATCATCTACTACCACCTATAGGCGAGCTGAAAAAGAACTGCTGTCCAGTATGGATCCTGCTCGTCTGAAATCGAGTTATCACGACTAAACAACCTCGAGTAACCCTCAATATAATGAATCTCAGCGCGAAGAAGCCAGTTCTCATCAGGTCTAAATGCCAGACCAAAATTAGCATCGTCAAATGAGCTCTTTGGGTCTGACGAGCCCCTCAGCTTTGTTTGTTCATAGCGAGCATACATTTCCCAGAATTCATCAAAACGATAAACACTCTGCAAGTAATAAGCTTCTTCATAAAAATCATTAACAGCCTCGCTTGCCAGTGCCGGAATATTAGTCTGGAATTTATGGCGCAAATACTCAAACGTGACAGACCATTGGAATTGGTTGTATTCAAGTGATGTCACGATATTTTCGGAGTAAAATGACGCGTCAGGCTCAACAATCATAAGTAAAGGGTCGTCACCTGCAGGAAACTCAACTGATACTTCGTACTCTGGTTTGAAGTACGTTATGGAGGCACGCCAACCATCAAACTCTTCTCCATATATTATTTTGGCTAACAGGCTACGATCTCCTTTGAGTTTGCTTGGAGAAAGTTGTGAGGCCTCTTCCAACTCATCTTTATCAGCAACAGGCTGGCTCAAGAAAAGTTGAAATGCTAAAGGCTCACCAGATAGGTCATAAGAACCAAAGAATTCCACACCATCAGCGGAATAAAAGGAGTTACGAGTCATGTCAAAATAAACGGCTTGCGGCATCACCACCCCCGTTCGGGTATGGGGAATATCCCGAGTCTCATTATAAAAACCATATTGGCTTTCAAACAGCATCAGGCTTTAGGCGCTTTTTCAAAGCCGAATTTTCACAAACACCTATAGAGTTTCTCGAAAAGCATTGTTCAGCAAAAATTTGTTCCAATCTTGAAAACTAGGCGTCACCTTCTCCGCCTTTTTAATCTGGATATTATTAACGAAGATAGTAAGTCAAGCATGAGCTAGCTCAAACATAGCTCGAAGCACCTAGCGAGGCACAGTGACCTCTGCCTACAAATCTCCGAGCACTAATGCACCGCTTTCCAATAAGTTGGCAATAACGCTTTTATCCTGTTTATCTGAAACTAAATCTAGTATTCGCTGACGACAAAGATCTTGTCTGTCGGCGAGTTCTTCAGCCAATGCGGCTGAACATTTATAAGAAGTACCATCAACATAAAGCAGACACTCCTTGAAGGTGGTATAGGCAAAGCGTGAAGCAGGGTTACGCTGAATTAGCTCACCCTCACCAAGGAGCGACTCCCAATCCTCAATACTTTCGCCGACAAGCTCAAGCTCAGGATACTTCCTTTCCGTTACATACTCCCCTAGCCAGTTTGCAAGCAAGGTCTCATTGGTCAAGGCCTCGCTCAACATTTCACGCAAGCGAGTGATAGCAGCTTCAGGGATATTACCTCGGGCAGCTTTTAAAGCCTCGATGCTATCCTGATAACGCTCATCCTCTTTCAAGCCCTCCAAGGCTGCTGTCGCTACACCGTCGACAATATCTCGAATGCTCGGAGCGCGAAAACCAACTGAATAGGTCATGCTGTTTTCTACAGAGACTCCTAAGTGCGCATGCTTGGCGGGAATGTAAAGGATATCACCCGGTTCCAAGGTTACTTCCAATTTAGGCTCAAATTCAGTCAGGATACGCACAGAGGTATCTGGTACCAATTCACTGTCGGCGCTACAAACCTGACCTACTTGCCACTTTCTGCTCCCCTCTCCTTGAATTAGAAAGACATCAAAAAAGTCATAATGCTGGGAAACGGTTCCCCCAACCGGCGCATACGAAGCCATTATGTCATCCAGACGCCAGCTCGGTAAGAAATCAAAAGACCTTAAAATCTCCGCCACTTCAGGTGACCACTGATCAAGACCTTGAACCAGAAGCGTCCAATCCCTCTTGGGTAGAGTAGGAAACCGGCTTTCTTCAAAAGGCCCACACTCGACCTGCCACTTTTGATCAGACTGCATAATTATTCGGGACTCGACATCCTCCTCACAGGCTAAACCCGCTAATTCACTTGGCTCCAACCAATATGGGTCCGAAAAAGCCTTGGAAATAAGCATTGGTTTTTTTTGCCAGTAATTGAGTAAAAAATCCTGAACATCAAAATTGTGCAACATAGCGAGCCTTATTCTTAATTAGCAAAAAGCAGGTAAAGTCGGTAGACCTGCATACCCCAGCTGTTCTATTCTGAGCATGATATAATAATGGATTGATAATGCAGTAACATCATTTGAAATATTATGAGTCAAATTAAAATCCAAACTTATGCCCTGGATAAACTTCCATTAGAGGTACATCGTCGCCTATGCAAGCTCGATAACGACTGGCTGCATATTCATAAGGCTCATCAAGTAGAGAAGGGTTTTATCCAGGCACTTGTCGCCAGTGATAACATTATTGGCTACGTTGTCGTTAAGCATAACGACGCTAGCTCTGCCCATATCCATAAGCTATATATTCACCCTTCCTGCAGAAGAAAGTCCTTTGGTCGCCAGCTTCTGCATCGAGCGATGAAAGCTGCCGCAAAGTCTAACTATGATGAGCTCTACCTGGAATGCTTTCAAGAATATCAGGCCTTCTTTGCCTCTCAAGGATTCGTGACAGCCAAAGAGCCTAATCGTGATGGGATATACCATATGGAAATGCCCTGTCTGAGGCATTATATTAAAGTCCGAGCAGAAGAGCCTCACTTGTCAACAGATGGACGGAAGGCACTGTTAATATCTCAGGATAATCATTTATATAAGTACAATAACCAAGACCAGTTTGTTAGCTTTCATCGAAGCATGCTTTCACAGGCCCAGAGACAAATATCCATACTTTCCGACACAATCACACACCCTATCTTTAAAGAAAGCTACATCCGTCAATGTCTATTGAATCTATCGAAGAGGAACTCGCAGGCAAAAATTAGAATACTATTAATCGATGATCGAACTGGTGCAGGCTATCACAATCCACTTATTGACCTCGCCCAGAAATTGACCAGCTTCATCGAATTAAGAGTGATTCCAAGAGGCGCCAGCAGGCCCCGCGATATGATTACAACGGTTGATTTTGACGCCGGCATCTACCGGAAAGACCTGGATAGCTACACGGGCTTCGTTAACTACAGCAATCATATGATCGCACAGAGACTCAGAGATAGCTTTGACCAACATTGGCAATACGCTAAACCCTCTGCCAATATGCGCCGCCTAAGTATTTAGCTAATCAATACGCACAAAAAAACCGGCATTCAGCCGGTTTTTTTGTGCCCCTACATAAGCAGGGGCTGAGTAAACACTTATTGCGCTTTAAACTTCAAACGGTAAGCATGAAGTAGCGGCTCTGTGTAACCACTTGGCTGCTCTTTGCCCTTGAAGATCAAATCAGAAGCTGCCTGGAAAGCAATGCCGTCAAAAGACGGTGCCATGGCGATGTATTCAGAATCACCCGCATTCTGGCCGTCAACAATCGCTGCCATACGCTTCAAGCTTTCTTCAACCTGTTCTTTGGTACAAACACCGTGCTCCAACCAGTTCGCCACGTGCTGAGAAGAAATACGCAATGTTGCACGATCTTCCATCAAACCAACGTTGTTGATATCTGGAACTTTAGAACAACCAACACCCTGATCAACCCAACGTACAACATAACCCAGGATACCCTGACAGTTGTTGTCGATTTCGTTCTGAATGAATTCAGGCGTTAGCGCCTTAACTTCATCTGCAGACATTAGTGGAACGCTTAAGATGTCATCTACGTTTGCATGCTCGCGAGTCTTAAGTTCGTTTTGAACCGCAAATACATCAATCTGATGATAGTGAATTGCGTGAAGTGCTGCGGCAGTAGGAGAAGGAACCCAAGCCGTGTTAGCACCCGCTTTAGGATGGCCCACTTTCTGCTCCATCATCATGCCCATTTCATCAGGAATCGGCCACATGCCTTTACCAATCTGTGAACGACCTTGTAGGCCTGTTTCCAAACCTGTATCAACGTTCCAATCTTCGTATGCGTTAATCCAAACTTGCTGCTTCATTTGAGTCTTAGCAACAAAAGGACCTGCCAACATTGACGTGTGTAGCTCATCACCGGTACGGTCAAGGAAGCCTGTGTTGATGAATACAACACGGTCTTTCGCTGCACGGATACATTCTTTCAAGTTAACAGTGGTACGACGCTCTTCATCCATAATACCCATCTTCATCGTGAAGCGAGGCAGGTTAAGTGCATCTTCAACACGTGCAAACAATTCGTTAGCAAAAGCCACTTCTTCTGGGCCGTGCATCTTAGGTTTAACGATATTGACAGAACCTGTTGTAGAGTTCTTGAATGGGCTATTGCCATTCAAGTCGTGAATAGCGATAAGCGCTGTCACAACACCGTCCATGATGCCTTCAGGAATTTCAGAACCGTCTTCCAAAAGAATCGCAGGGTTAGTCATCAAGTGACCTACGTTACGAACGAACAACATTGAACGACCTTTCAAAGAGAAAGTATTACCGTCAACACCCGTGAATTCACGGTCAGCATTCATCACACGTGTAAATGTCTTACCGCCTTTGCTTACGTCTTCAGCCAGATCGCCTTTCATTAGGCCTAACCAGTTGCCGTAAGTCGTCACTTTGTCTTCTGCGTCAACCGCAGCAACAGAGTCTTCACAGTCCATGATAGTGGTCAGTGCCGCTTCCATGATCAAATCTTTAACGCCAGCAGCGTCAGTTGAACCAACTGGGCTAGTCGCATCGATTTGGATTTCGATGTGCAAACCATTGTTCTTCAAAAGAATAGATGTTGGTGCAGCTACGTCGCCGGTGTAACCAACAAATTTGTCTTCTTCTTTTAGACCTGAAGTAGAACCGTCAGCCAGTGTCACGGCAAGCTTACCGTCAACGATTGCGTAGTTTGTTGTACCGACGTGAGAACCCTTAGCCAAAGGTGCAGCCGTGTCTAATACACCACGAGCATAAGCGATAACCTTGTCGCCACGTACTTTGTTATAACCTGGGCCCTTTTCAGCGCCACCTTCTTCAGAAATAACTTTCGTGCCATAAAGCGCATCGTACAAAGAACCCCAACGAGCGTTAGAAGCGTTCAATGCGAAACGAGCGTTCATTACTGGCACAACTAGCTGTGGGCCAGCCATTTCAGCGATCTCTGGCTCTACATTTTCAGTCGTTGCTTCAAATGCCGGGCCTTCTTCTACCAGGTAACCAATTTCCTGAAGAAATGCTTTGTACTCTGCGAAATCCAAAGACTGGCCTTTACGCTCAGAATGATACGCATCAATCTTAGCTTGAAGGTCATCACGCTTTGCAAGCAGCTCGCGGTTACGTGGTGCCAACTCATTAGCGATTGCGCTGAAACCAGCCCAAAATGCATCCTGATCGACGCCTGTACCTGGAATTGCTTTCTCGTTTACGAAATCGAATAGCTCTTTTGCGACCTGCAGGCCTGCAGCTTGAACGCGCTCTGTCATCTTTGTATCAGCCTCAACACTTGAAATAACAAGGAAATTGCCCCTAGCAAAAGTAAACTTCTTCGCCAGGTGCGTAATAAAGGCGGCAGATTTTACATGAAAATGTGACAAACCCCAAATTCTATCCGATCAAAGTTTGCACAATCATTTACCATTTCACCCTAAATCCCAGATAGAAAATCACAAACGCTGGTCTATACTCAAAGGTATAAGCAATTTCAGTTTAACCTTTTGTATATTTTTTAAGATCTTAGCTATGTCAACAACCACTATTACAATCGCCATCGTTGCTATCATATTTCTTTGCATTGGTGCTATTTATATTTCTCAAGCGCGCGAGCGAGCACGTGTTGAGCGCATTCGCAAAACCAATGTGCTGACTGAGCGACATAACCGCATGCAACAGTTGATTCACGACCTGCCCCCGCAGTACTTAAACAACGAGCTACGCATCATGATCGCCGAGCGCTCAGTTGAAACGCTTAATGAACTGATCATTTTAAATAAAACCGAGCGCCTACAAGGTTACCTCACTGCTGATCATGACTATCTAAAGAACTTACGCGAAAACAACCCCAAATTTCCGGCAGTCCCCGTAAAAACAGAAGCCAAAGCCAAAGAAGTGAGAGGCTACCTGGAGGTACTTCAACGCTTTATTCAGTCACAACATAAGGCCAAGCGTCTGAATGCCGGCAGTGCAAAAAAATATCTGGATCACATCAGTCTTTCGATTTGCCAATCCAAAGCAGACTTATTCTGTGGCCGAGCCGAAGCGGCAAATGCCAATGGCAAGCCCAGAGTTGCAATTCATAATTACCACAGTGCAATTGATGCATTTAAAGAGTTTGCCAAACACCCTCAGGCCGCAAAAGCTATTGCGCTTTACAAAGCCAAAATCAAAGCGCTTGATGAAGTAGCGGATCAACACAACAAAAAATTCAGAGAACAAGAAGAAGCTAAAAAACAAGAAGGCAACAAAGAGTGGGATAGCTTTCTCGATGACGAAGACCAATGGCAAAAGAAGAATTCATACGACTAAAAACAAGTTTTTTCTCTTCTCTTGCATCTTAAAATAGGATTTTCCTGACATTATGTACTATTTTTAATATTTAGAAGAGCTCCATAATTAGCCCGGCTGATCGAGCTCTACCTATTCTGTCCACAATGAACTTCTCTGGACGACCTCAAAAAATAAAAAAGCCGTTTAGATGAGAAAAATCAGGCTCAGCCACCCATTAGCTAAATTATTACTATTACTAATCCTCATCGTTGTAGGGCGTTATGCTTTTTCTGAACAACTTCCCGGATACAAGCTCAGCGCTGAGTCAATACCCGAAAATATAGGCATTTACACCCAATACATCGAAGATAAAGACGGCATTCTATTTTTGAAGATATTATGGCCGCGGACTCAAAGTATAATAATGGTCTAAAATGGCAAAATGCTCCCAACGATGGCCTTGCAAAAGGATTTACTGACTCAGTATATTGGCTCCGCTTTTCAGTCGATAACATAAGCCCAGAAGCCACACGCTGGTACCTTGAGGTTCGCTACCCGATCCTTGATTCAATTGAATACTTCATACCAGATAGTGAGGGCGAGTATACTAAAGAAATCGCAGGTGATGCTTATCCCTTTGAGCAACGAGACATCGATTATCGAAATATCGTTTTTTTACACAACACGCCAGCCAACGAAAGCCAAACTTTTTATATGCGCATCGATACCTCTAGTTCGATGTTTGTCCCCCTTCAAATATGGCCCAATGACACCTTCTTTCATGAAATAGATAAAGTTAAGCTACTGCTCGGCATTCTCTATGGGATCGTAATTCTTGCGCTATTTATTTCAGCAGTAAATGCCGTATTCCTAAGAGACGTCATGTATATCTGGTTAAGCGGTATCTTTATCTGCTTTTTCTTGTACCTGGGTGGGATTAAAGGGGTTGCCTTCCAAGCCTTATGGCCAAACTCTCTCTATTGGCAGAAAATCAGCATCCCCTTCTTCATGAATATGAGCGTTGCATTCGGCTTCTTATATTGTCGCGCCTACATCAACTTAAGAGTGCTGTCTCTCAAGCTTGACCTGTCAATTAAAGTCTTGGCGGCGCTAGCTTTTGCCACAAGCTTACTCTGCTTTATTATCGAATACGAATACATCATTAGCATCAGCACAATCGTAACCATGCTTTCACAAGTCATATGTTTAAGCATCGGCCTCTACTCCTGGTATAAAGGCAATACGGCAGCCCGCCTGTTAATTTGCATGTAAAACTGACCCTGCTTTTGCACTTAATTTTGACCCGCCTGAGAGGCCAGATTACGGCCTGAACTTTTCTTTTATTTCCAGTTTTAAATTCGTTTATTAGTAGATTCTTTGTAGCGGTAACTTTCGTTACCTGTTTCAATGATGTGACAGTGATGCGTTAGTCGATCAAGTAATGCGGTTGTCATCTTTGCGTCACCGAAGACTTGGCTCCACTCTGAAAAGCTTAAGTTAGTCGTGATAATCACACTTGTTTTCTCATATAGTTTGCC
>NZ_LWGE01001150.1:0-5784 GCF_001635315.1 Oleiphilus sp. HI0123 | reverse complement strand
AACCTATCACGTCGCCCTCTGGATGATTTGGAAGATGAGTTAAGGGGCTTTAGTAAACAACGCCCCATGTCCTTGATTCTTCCATCTCTTTTCTCCGAACTCGAAGGTGAGGCACTACCCAAGATCGTCAGCCACCTCGAAGGTGCCGACTATCTATCAGAAATCGTTATTGGCTTAGATCGAGCTAACGAGGCGCAGTACCGGCACGCTTTAAAGTTCTTTGGCCAATTACCGCAACATCACCGCGTCCTCTGGAATGAAGGTCCACGACTCAAAGCGATTGATGCTGAATTACAAGCCTTAAACCTGGCACCAAAAGAGTTAGGAAAAGGACGAAATGTTTGGTACTGCATGGGCTACACGCTAGCGTCTGACCGATCTGAATCAGTCGCTCTGCACGATTGCGACATTGTTACCTATGACAGAGAACTATTAGCAAGACTGATCTACCCGGTTGCCAACCCTCGCTTCAACTATGAGTTCTGTAAAGGTTTCTATGCTCGCGTTGCTGAAGGCAAAATAAATGGCCGCGTTAGCCGTTTGCTGGTAACGCCGCTATTACGAGCCTTAAAGAAAGTCTATGGCGAATTAGAGTATCTACAATTTATGGATAGCTTTCGTTACCCACTCGCCGGTGAGTTTTCCTTCCGTAAAGATGTGCTTAACGACATTCGCATTCCCAGCGACTGGGGTTTGGAAATAGGTGTGCTTTCTGAGATGCACCGCAACTACGCCAACAATAGGCTGTGCCAGGTAGACATTGCCGATGTTTACGACCACAAACACCAGGACTTGTCAGCTGAAAATGATCAGGGAGGCTTATCCAAGATGTCGATCGATATCTCAAAGGCCTTATTTAGAAAACTGGCAACTCACGGCAAGACCTTTAACACTGAAACATTCCGCTCAATTAAAGCGACCTACTTTAGAATCGCGCTCGATTTTGTCGAAACTTATCACAACGATGCTTTGATGAATGGCTTGTCGCTGGATATTCATCAGGAAGAAAAAGCCGTCGAGCTTTTTGCTCACAACATCATGAAAGCTGGTGAAGCCTTCCTCGAGAAGCCGATGGATACCCCTTTCATTCCTAGTTGGAACAGAGTTATTAGCGCCAAGCCCGATATTCTCGAAAGACTATATGCAGCGGTGGAGGCTGACAATAAGGAGTTTTTCTCACAATGAACTCTATATACTCGGCTCTAGTCCAGCAAGCTCAACACTTGCTGGACGTTATTTATCATGACATCGAACTAAACGAGAGCACCGCCTCTCTAACAGATAGCGCGCTTAAGGAAATGAGGCTAGATACTAGCTGCCAGACACCAGGGGATCACCAGACATTATGGGATCAATCAACAACGTGCATGATTACTTATGGCGACACATTTCTTGTCGATGGGGAAAAACCTCTCCATACACTCAAGCACTTTCTTGACGAGCACTGTGAAAGCACCATTAATTCAGTTCATATCCTGCCTTTTTTCCCCTATAGCTCAGACGATGGCTTTGCGGTCATGGATTTTTCAAGCGTTAATGAAGCCTTAGGCGATTGGCCCGATATCCAGGACATCGCCAGCCACTATAAGCTTATGAGTGATCTGGTGATTAACCATTGCTCTAGCCGTAGTGTCTGGTTTCAGAACTTTATTAAAGCCGAAGGCCCTGGACACGATTACTTTTTTACCGAAGACCCGGAAACAGACCTAAGCGCTGTCGTTAGGCCCAGAACAAGCCCACTACTTAGAAAAACTGAAACGCCTTACGGCACGCAACACGTATGGTGTACCTTTAGTCATGATCAGGTCGACTTCGATTTCAGAAACCCTCGGGTATTACTGCAATTCATCAAGATCATTAGACACTACCTCGATATGGGCGTTCGAGTATTTCGCCTGGATGCTATTGCCTTTCTATGGAAGCGTGCCGGTACTAGCAGTATCAATCTGGAAGAAACACATAACGTCGTTCGCCTGCTTCGTTTGTTAATCGAACATGCTCAGCCCGATGCCATTATTATCACTGAGACTAACATTCCCAATAGAGAAAACTTGTCGTACTTTGGTAATGCTAACGAAGCGCATTGTGTTTATAACTTCGCTTTGCCCCCCTTATTGCTGAATACCTTAATCAGTGGGAACTGTCATCACTTGAAGCTGTGGCTGATGAGCATGCCTCCGGCACAGCACGGCACTTGCTATTTCAACTTCATTGCCTCTCATGACGGTATTGGCTTACGGCCAATTGAAGGAATTCTCAACGAAGATGAGGTACAAAATCTAGTAGAAACCATGCAAAGCTTCGGAGGACAAATCTCATGGCGAGCACTGGACAGCGTAGATGGTCGAAATACCGAAACGCCTTCTCGCAAACCATACGAAATCAATATCTCACTATTCGATGCGCTACAAGGCACGACAGAAGGAAAAGATCAATTCGGTATCGAACGTTTTCTCTGTGCACATACCATTATGTTTGGCTTAGAGGGCATTCCGGGTATTTATGTCCATAGCTTGCTAGCCACCCAAAACGACTATAAGCGAATGGAGAACACCGGCCATAATCGATCTATTAACAGACACCAGTGGGACTATACAGATTTAACTACGCAGCTTAACGAAAACACGCATCACCAGCGTGTCTTCAGCGAAATAAAACGTCTGCTAAAAATCCGACAACAACATGCTGCCTTTCACCCTAATGCAGTGCAATTCACTTTGCACCTGGGGGATAAAATATTCGCCTATTGGCGTCAGTCTCCAGACAGAAAGCAAAGCATTTTTTGTATATCGAACATCAGCAAGGAGTCACAGCAACTTGCGATAGCTGACATTAATCTGGTCGATACTCAAGCATGGTGCAACTTAATCAGTGGGCAAGAGCTTAGCAAAGCTGATAACACAATCGATTTAGCGCCTTATCAGACAATCTGGTTATCAAACCTCTGTGCTCTCTAGCCCGGCTAAATCAACTCGCCTCCTGTTTCGACTAGTCATTTTTCTATAGAAACAGGAAGGCTCCACTCCTTGCATATAAGTACCGTCACCAAAGTGACTTAAAAGAGACATAAATTTGTAGCACTCTCGAAACATAATTCCCTCTTCAGTAAAAACACCTATCGTTAAATGGAAAGGAAAATTATGCACTCTATGAATATGTTTAAGAAAACGGCTCTCGCTCTCGCCATTTCAAGCCCCCTCTTGTTAGCAGGTTGCAGCGATGACGATAAAGACTCCTCGTCAGTCAAAAACTTCAATAGAGTGGCGACTTTCCACGTATGTGAGCAGATCAATACTCAATGTAATGACGACACCGAAACCGTTGCAGAAATTGTTGCCGCAAGCACTGACGGACAAACGTTAATCTATACTGACAGCGAGCAAGAACAGCTAGGCTTCGTCGATATTTCTACTATTGAGTCTCCGGCTGCTGCAGGCACATTCGCACTCAATGGCGAGCCAACATCAGTAGCGATCAAAGGAGAGTACGCTCTCGCGGCTGTAAACACTTCAACAGACTACGTCACGGTATCGGGCGAGCTAGCTGTCATTAATATTGCGAGTAAAACTCTAGTTAGAACGATCGCTCTTGGCGGCCAACCAGACTCTATCGCAGTCAGCCCGGACAGCATGTATGCACTTGTGATTCTTGAAAACGAGCGTGATGAAGATCTAGGCGATGGTGCGCCACCGCAGCTTCCAGCTGGCGAGCTGGTTATTCTTAACCTAAGCGGTGAACCTGCTGATTGGACAAGCCAAACTCTAGACATCACCGGAATTGCTGACCTGTACGCAGCAGACCCTGAGCCAGAATATGTCGATATCAACAGTGACAATATCGCTGTTGTCACACTTCAGGAAAACAACCACATTTTATTAGTTGACCTGGAAACAGCCACGGTTAGCGCAGACTTCTCAGCGGGTACCGTTGATCTTGAAAACATCGACAACACAGAAGAAGATGCCGCCATTATTTCATTAAGCGAGAGCTTAAACGATATTCCTCGTGAGCCTGATGGCGTATCTTGGATTGACACTGAATATTTCGCCACTGCCGATGAAGGTGATTTAGACGGTGGCAGCCGTGGCTTCACAATCTTCAACAAGCAAGGTGAAGTGGTTTACTCTTCCGGCAACGACCTGGACCACATGGCAGTTCGCTTCGGCCACTACCCAGATGCTCGTTCTGGAAACAAAGGTAACGAGCCTGAGAATATCGAAGTTGCTAGCTTCGGTGGTACGCCTTACTTATTCGTCAACTCTGAACGTGCTAACCTAGTATTTGTTTACGATGTCAGTAACCCAGAGCAGCCTGTATACAAGCAAACCCTACCTGCGGGTGTGGGCCCTGAAGGTGGCTTGGCTATCCCTGATAGAAACCTACTGGTTGTCGCCAGTGAAAAAGATGATCGTGGTGATAAGTTCCGTGCGGCATTGAATATCTATCAGCGCTCTAGCGCAGATGCAAGCTACCCAACAATCGAGTCAACTAATCGAGTCGATGAGACACCCATACCTTGGAGCGCACTATCTGGTTTGGCAGCAAGCCCAACAGATGAAAACATGCTTTATTCCATCGAAGACAGCTTCTATGGTCAAAGTCGTATTTTCGGTATTGACGTCAGCACCACACCCGCTCAGCTGAACCAGGAAGTCACAATCAAAGATAGCAATAATATCTTTGCAGCCATTTCCAGAAGCGTTTTGGCAGATGATTCGGTTGATGCTGACGATGCAACACGCGTCAGTGTTTTCGATGAAGCAGACCTAGCGCTACTGATCAATGATGACAACAGCGTCAATATTGACCCTGAAGGTATAGCCGTTGCCAGCGATGGCGGTTTCTGGGTTGCTTCTGAAGGTTCAGGTACACAAGGGGATGCAGGACGACCAATCAATAGCTTGAACTTCATATTCAAAACCGATGCGAATGGCGTCATTGAAGAAGTTATCACACTGCCACAATCAGTGAATGATATTCAAGTACGCTTCGGCTTTGAAGGCATCACTGAATATAACGGTTCAGTCTATGTAGCAATTCAGCGCGCTTGGGGCGATGAAGCGAATCCACGCATTGGTGCTTACAATACGACAAGTGAGCAGTGGAGCTTCTTCTTCTACCCTCTCGATACTGCCGAGTCGCAAAATGGTGGCTGGGTTGGTTTATCTGATATCACCTCGATTGGCGACGGTAAGTTCCTAATGCTTGAGCGTGATAACCAGGGCGGCAAAGATGCAGCCATTAAGCGCATCTATGAGTTTGACGTATCTGCACTGAGCGATGGCGACACCATTAGCAAGACTCTGGTCAGAGATCTTATTGCTGAAGGTGACTTGTCTGCGCCAGGTGGAGCGACTTACGAGAAAATGGAAGGCTTAGCCGTAACTGCAGACAATACTGTTTATGTCGTCAATGACAATGACGGTGTTGATGATAGCAATGGTGAGACGCAGTTAATCAACTTAGGTAATGATTTACTAAACTAAGTGTTAAACAGGTTTAGTCTTACTTAAACAAAAGGGGCCGGTCGATTTAGACCCGCCCCTTTTTTCATGCTCTAGGCAACACTCTTAGGTTCTTTCATTCGTAATGCAACGAAAGCGGCAATCGCCAGTAGAATTCCAGCCACGATAAATGACCAGACATAGGATCCGGTACTCGCGACTATCGCTCCCGATATTTTGGTCATCACAAAACCGCCTATTCCCCACGAAGTAAACAGAAGGCCATAATTGATACCAAAGGACTTCAAGCCCCACCAACCCTTACAAAAGGCAGGAAAAA
>NZ_LWGE01001149.1:0-6003 GCF_001635315.1 Oleiphilus sp. HI0123 | reverse complement strand
TACTGACGGAGAACTGAATCTCGATAATGATATCGATAAAGGCTACTGGTTAGCAGCAGGCCCCCGACTTGGCTGGCTAAGCCAGCATGAAGACCGGAACCTAAAGCTAGAAGCCTATCGCCCCTTTGATCTCTTCGGCGCTAAGTTCAAGCGCTTGGATATTGAGCTTGGCTTTAGCTTCAACCTTGGTGCTCAATGGCAAATCCGGGCACAAACGGCTTACCACAGCTTTTATCAGCAACAAACCAAAGAACAAGCCTATCAGCACTCCTCCAGTTTTTCTCTGGTTCATTATTTTTAAGAGTAAGAAAAAGGGTTTCTCAATCGAAAACATACATTCCCTCGTCTCGCTGGCAGGGTTAGCGCGGGGTAGACTCAGCGAGGGGTGGAACCCTCTGCCTACAGATATGAGGTTATACTATTATTGTAGGTAGAGCCTTCCATGGCTCGCTAGCGGGTTAGCACGAGATATACTCATGCGAGAGCTGAAACCCTCTGCTGATTACGTCTAGACCAATAAAAAAATAGAAACTACCTGAACGAAACCATATCATTTAAACTGGCATGATAAATTTGAATCAGAGATATAAGCTATGAGCGACAGCACCACGCTAACTGCCCTTGAGATCGACCGCCAACATATCTGGCACCCCTACAGTGCAATTGGTGCACCCCATAAGATTTTTCATGTCGAATCAGCTCAAGGTTGCACACTCAAGCTAAAAGACGGAACAAAGCTAATAGACGGCATGGCGTCCTGGTGGAGCGTCATTCATGGTTATAATCACCCTACACTAAATGAAGCCCTAAAAGCACAATGCGACAAAATGTCTCATGTCATGTTTGGCGGTCTCACGCACGATCCAGCCATCGAGCTAAGCAAACTCCTGGTTGAGATCAGCCCTCAAAAATTAGAGGCTGTATTCTTCGCCGACTCAGGCTCTGTGGCCGTTGAAGTCGCCATGAAAATGGCAATTCAGTACTGGCATGACCAAGGCAAACCCAAGAAGCAACGCTTTATCTCGCTACTTAATGGCTATCATGGCGACACCTTTGCGGCCATGTCGGTGTGTGACCCGATAAACGGTATGCACTCACTGTTCTCAGAAACCTTAACCAAGCAGTTCTTTGTTCCAGCACCCACATCTAAGCCAGGTGAAGCCTGCAATGAACATGACAAGCAAGCCCTTAGAGCAGCGCTTGAGAACCACCACCAAGATACCGCAGCCATTATTATGGAGCCTATCGTTCAAGGTGCCGGGGGAATGCGCTTTTATTCTGAGTCCTATTTGAGAGAAGCTCGTAAACTTGCAGATGAGTTTGGCGTTCTGCTAATTTTTGATGAAATTGCTACCGGCTTTGGCCGTACCGGAAAACTCTTCGCCTGTGAACATGCCGAGGTAACACCCGACATTTTATGCCTAGGCAAAGCCATCACCGGTGGCTACATGACCCTCGCGGCGACGCTTACGACGAGACATATCAGTGATACCATCAGCTCAGGTAACCCAGGCGTTTTCATGCACGGCCCAACCTTTATGGCCAACCCTCTCGCTTGCGCTGTAGCATTGGCAAGCGTAAAGCAGCTTTTAGACTCGCCTTGGGAAGATCGTTTAGCTAATATCGAAACCAAGCTAAAACAAGGCTTAAGCCCATGCGCCAAGCTAGACAGCGTAAATGAAGTACGTGTCTTGGGTGGAATCGGTGTTGTCGAATTATATGAAGCCGTCAATATGGCTGAGATACAAGGCCGCTTCGTTGAGCAAGGTGTTTGGGTGCGCCCCTTTGGTAAACTCGTTTACGTCATGCCGCCTTATGTCATGAGCAATGATGAACTAGCAAAACTCTGTCAGGCCATCCATCACGTTATCAAACACTATCATCAAGTTTGAGCGGCTAATACTGCGTACTTACCGCTAAACTTAACGCAGGTTTTGCCATTCTCATCCGGGACGCTCACCTCAATATGGAAGACCGATTTTCCAAGCCCGGTGTGATGGTGCTGAGCTTTTTCCAAGATTTCGGGTGCAGGTGCATAAGCCGTGGCGACAAGCCGGCCTCTCAGTGGCCGAAGGTAGTTGATCTCCCCCTTGGCAACAACGATATCTCCCTTAAGCCCTAGCGCTTCAGCTTTAAGCTGAGTCATTCCCCAACCGGCGATCACACAGAGATTGTATAAGCTTCCACCAAAAGCGGTGCCTTTATCGTTAATATTCTCTGATAACGGTGCGCTGACCTTTAGTGTTTCGCCATCATAGGCATCAATAGAAACCTGGGCGGCACGAGCCAGCGGGAGATGTTTGATGAGAAAGGCCTCTAGCGCCTGCCCTTGCTTAGAATAATTTTCCACCATTACCGCCTCTCACTGTTTCCTACTCTTTTTTATTGAAGGTATTTTAAGCATAAAAAAAGGGAGGTTTTCAAACCTCCCTTCCTTTAATGGCCACTCAATGCACTGCAAGTGACCTAAGTTTCATCACTAAAGCTTATTCAGCTTCAGCTAATTCTTTCATGCTTAGCTTGATACGGCCTCGGTTATCGACATCTAGAACCTTAACCTTAACCATCTGACCCTCTTCAAGAACATCAGTTACTTTCTCAACACGCTCATTTGAGATTTGAGAAATATGAACCAAGCCATCTTTACCAGGCAAGATATTAACGAATGCACCGAAATCAACGATACGCTCAACTTTACCTTCGTAAACCTGACCAATTTCAGCTTCAGCAGTGATACCCATAATCATATCGATAGCTGCTTGAGCACTCGCATTGTCTTCACCAAATACCTTGATAGAACCGTCATCTTCGATATCAACTGATGCACCAGTCTGTTCAGTAATAGAACGGATCGTTGCACCACCTTTACCGATAACGTCACGAATCTTGTCAGCGTGAACACTCATGGTACGCATTGCAGGAGCCTTGTCAGACAAGTTCTCGCGAGATGCATCAATTACCTTGTTCATTTCACCAAGAATATGAATACGAGCATCGTGTGCCTGCTTAAGTGCGATATCCATGATCTGCTCATTGATACCTTCGATCTTGATATCCATCTGCAAAGCAGTAATACCTTCGTCAGTACCCGCTACTTTAAAGTCCATATCGCCTAAGTGATCTTCATCACCCAAGATATCAGTCAGAACGGCAAAGTCATCACCTTCTTTAACCAAGCCCATTGCGATACCCGCAACTGGCGCAGCTAAAGGTACACCCGCATCCATCATTGCCAAGCTGCTTCCGCAAACACTTGCCATTGAGCTAGAACCGTTAGATTCTGTGATTTCAGATACACAACGAATTGTGTATGGGAATTCCTCAGCGGTAGGCATAAGCGCCTGAAGACCACGCTTAGCCAACTTACCATGACCGATCTCACGACGACCTGGAGGACCCATACGACCACACTCACCTACAGAGTAAGGAGGGAAGTTGTAGTGCAACATGAAGTTTTCTTTGTATTCGCCAGCATAATCGTCAACGATCTGTGCATCACGAGAGGTACCTAGCGTTGTCGTAACAATCGCCTGAGTCTCACCACGTGTAAACAAAGCTGAACCATGAGTATTCGGCAGTACACCCACTTCAACCTTTATAGGACGAACAGTGCTGTTGTCACGACCATCGATACGAGGCTCGCCTTGCGTGATACGACCACGAACAATTTTCTTTTCTAACTTAGAGAAGTAAGCTTTAACGTCATCTGCAGAAGGTGAATCTTCCGCATCGGTCACTAGCTTCTCAACAGCAGCAGCTTTCAGCTCACCTAGTGCACTGTAACGTGCCATTTTGTCGCTAATAGAGTAAGCAGCTGTAATACCTTCCGCTGACTCAGCCGCAACAGCTTCAGCAAGCGCAGTGTTCACTTCTTCAGGAGTCCAGTCCCACTTCTCAGTGCCTACTTCTTCAGCAAACTCGGTTACAGCAGTAACGATTGCCTGCATTTCCTGGTGAGCAAACAAAACAGCGCCCAGCATTTCGTCTTCAGTCATTTCTTTTGCTTCAGACTCAACCATCAATACTGCGTCTTTGGTGCCCGCTACAACCATGTCTAATAACGAATCTTCCAACTCAGCGTTTGTTGGGTTAAGTGAATAACCATCTTCATCAGTAAAGCCAACACGTGCTGCACCGATAGGACCATTGAACGGAACACCTGAGATAGCCAACGCAGCAGAAGTACCGATCATCGCTGCGATATCTGAGTTGTCAGTTTTGTTTGCTGACATAACAGTACAAACAACCTGAACTTCGTTCATGAAACCATTTGGAAACAACGGACGAATTGGACGGTCAATTAGACGAGAAGTTAGCGTCTCTTTTTCAGAAGGACGCGATTCACGCTTGATGTAACCACCTGGGATTTTACCAATCGCATACTGTTTCTCGTTGTAGAAAACAGATAATGGGAAAAAGTCTTGGCCTGGCGCAGTTTGTTTAGCTGCTGTTACCGCAACCAATACTGCGATATCGTCCATTGTGACTAATACAGAACCTGTTGCTTGACGAGCGATTCTGCCTGTTTCGATTGTAACTTCTGACTTACCGTACTTAAATTTTTTAATAACCGGATTCACATCGGCTCCTTAATTTATTTTCTTTGATTTAGCTTCGCTAAATGACAAGGACTAAAAGCTTTACGTCTCAGTGTTCTTACTTCTTTGAAGAACGAGCTCAGAAAAAACACTCAGACATAAAACTTTACGGCCTTCTAACAAAGCACTTTTACATTTACCTTAGCTGCACAAACAACTAAGCGTGATGACAATCACATAAAAAAATATGATTATCGATAAAAAAGAACCGGCATGTCTATCTTTCAAGACATGCCGGTACTTTATTTATGACTTCATAACAAAATCATAGTCATCTCTAAAACAAAGCTCAAAAAGCTTACACCTTAGCGACGTAGACCTAAGCGAGCGATCAAGTCTAAATAACGCTGACCGTCCTTACGCTTCAAGTAGTCCAACAACTTACGACGCTGGTTAACCATACGGATCAAACCGCGACGTGAATGGTGGTCGTGCTTGTTACCCTTGAAGTGGCCTTGCAATTTGTTGATGTTAGTTGTCAACAATGCAACCTGAACTTCTGGAGAACCAGTATCACCTTCAGACTGTTGATATTCGCTTACTACTTTTGCTTTTTCTTCGGCATTAAGAGCCATAGTTATTTCCTCAATATGCTAATTAAAACTTAAGCCAACCGCGCATATTTACAGTCAACTCGTTTGCGAAACTTGTTTTCTTTCTACCGTTATTAGTTTGAAAAAGACCTATACCTGTGTCGCAATTTCATTAAAGTTGACGAGTCGACTAGGTTGTAACATACCTTCTTCGTCAATTTCAGCGACACCAGCAAAGACATATTGCTGACCATCTTTTTCAAAGGTAGATTCAAAATACTGCTTGAATATTGTCTGCTCGACACTTAAATTTTGGCATAAAGTATCAACAGGCAGATAAATACAGACAAAGCCAGTATTTTCAAAGTCGGCTATTCTAACCGCTTGTCCATTTAATATCGAGCTTACAAGCTCATTTTTTAGGCATACTTTGGGTGTATCAGGCAATAAACTGTCAATTGGCAGTAAATTGACATCTAAAACTGCTTCCAAGCCTTCACCTAAAGCAAGTTCTTGAGACATTTCGTCCAAAGCAAGCATCTTAACAGTGCTATCCAACATGAAGTGCCCGGCCTTAAAACGACGCAACATTGAGACATGCGCACCACAGCCCAGTTCATTACCAATATCTTCCACTAATGAGCGAATATAAGTACCTTTCGAACATTCGACAGTCAAATCGAGCTGCTTTTCGCGTAACTCATCGAGCTCAAGCCTGAAAATACTAACTGGGCGTGCAGGACGCTCTATCGTGATACCTTTGCGCGCATATTCATATAAGGGGCGACCCTGATGCTTTAGCGCAGAATACATAGATGGCACCTGCTCTATGTCACCTTTAAATTTCTCTAGCAAGCTTAATAAGGGAGCTT
>NZ_LWGE01001148.1:0-4367 GCF_001635315.1 Oleiphilus sp. HI0123 | reverse complement strand
GTGGCCCAAGGGTTTGCTATGGTGACTTCGACGATATTGTTCCCGGAAACTATTTGCCCGATTGGCACGTTAAAAATATTGGTGCTGTCCTCATCTGCGACGCCGGACAGGTCCCCTAGGTCGTTGCCGTTTATAGAAATCGACACCTCTTGGCCTAATTCTTCATCGATGTCGTGAGCGTTAATAAGAAGCTGAGCAGAGGTGCTCGGAAGACTGCCTGTCAGGTTTATGTTGAACTCTATCGGGTAGTTCAACGACGTGTCAGAAAGAATACGACCTATGTCATCATCAGAGCTTCCTGATCTTGCGTTATCTTCGTTGTCTGTATCTGTGTAGTAGGTGTCACCAGCGCTTAGAGACGGCGACAACATTGCTAAACACAAAGCAAGAAGGCAGTACAAGCAGGTAAGGTTCTTGTTAGTAGCGGATATTTGCATAGGGCCGTATATATTTACTTTTTGTATATTTTATCAATAGATGACAGCAAGGCTCTAGTTTAGTGCTTGTCGAATATTGACCTTATAGCGCTATGTTTATGCAAGTATGTTTATCGATGATAGCTTATTTTGTCGTGGTTTAACTAAGGTCAGACTATTATCGGCAAACTTGTGTACATTATTAGCACTAATAACTTATCACAAAGGTATGATGCAAGTTTCGGGCCTCTCTTAAAACTCATCAGCTTTAGGTAGGCTCATTATGTTATAGGGCTACTTTTTTGATAAGTAAACGCCGCACTCAATGTGCTGGGTATAGGGGAACTGGTCAAACATGGCCAAACGCTTGATCTCATGCGTTTTGCTCAACTGCTCCAGGTTTTGTTCCAAGGTATCTGGGTTACAGGAAATGTAGACGATATTTGGATAATGGCTGATCATTTCGCAGCTCTCGTCATCCAAGCCGGAGCGAGGGGGGTCAACGAGTACTGTTTGAAAGTCAGTTTCTTCTAGGTTGAGGTCTTTCAAACGACGGCGTTTTTGGGTGCCATTCATGTGTCCGGTAAACTCTTCGGCACTGACGCGTGCAAAATCAACGTTATCGATTTTGTTCATTTCTTTATTGTCATTGGCTGCTTTGACAGAGGTTTTGCTAATCTCTGTGGCAAATACACGACGGAATTTATCGGCCATAGCAATAGAGAAATTCCCGTTGCCGCAATAGAGTTCAAGTAAATCTCCCTTATTGCCGTCGACACAGCTTCGGGCCCAGCTGAGCATCTTTTCGTTCATCTTGCCGTTTGGTTGAGTAAAACCACCTTCAATTTGTTTATAGCGAAGTGCTTTTCCGTCGACGTTTAGTGTTTCAATAACATAGTCTTGATCGAGTAGTAGTTTGAGCTTTCTGGCTCTGCCGATGATGTGAATACCAAGCTTTTCTTTCAAACGCTTGGCTTCTTTTATCCAGATTTCATCTAACTGTTTGTGATAAATCAGAGTGACCAGCATTTCACCTGAAAGTGTACTCAAGTATTCAAGCTGAAACAGGCGATGCTTGAGTTGAGGTGACTGGTTGATCTCTTCCATCATGACAGGCATTAGCTCAGTGATAGCTTTGCTAGCAATGGGGAAGTGAGTTATTTCAATTGGCGCGTTCTTGGTCCCTTTTTCAAACATGGCATGGAAGCATCGTTCGCCTTCGTGCCAAATCTTGAATTCGGCCCTTAAGCGGAAATTTTCAACTTCACTGGCAAAGACTTCCAATTCTGGTGCAGAGAAACGCAGGAACTGCTCACGTACTTGAGCGGCTTTGTTGTCCAACAGGGAGTCGTATTGGTCGATTTGAAAGTCTTGCATGGAGCGTAATACCTGCCAGTGTTCCGAACAGCCCTATGCGTAAATAGGGCGAAATGAAAAAGGGCAGGTATTATACGTTGAACTGGCTGCTTTGCGAAATCTAATCAGTTTCTATCCGCGTATTACCAGTCGTATGTAATGATCGACGAGCAGAAATGCAAATAAGGCCGTTAGGTAGAATATTGAGTAAGCAAAGGTTTTCATTGCGTGTTGGTCAGCACTGCAGCGATATAGCTTATAAGCGTGATAAATAAAGCCCAACCCTAAGGCTACCGCCCCGGCTAGATAGATTAAGCCGGTCATTTGTATGGCAAAGGGTATCAGCGTAACGGCAAGAAGCATACAAGTATAAAGTAATACCTGTACCTTGGTGAAAGGAATGCCATGAGTCACCGGAAGCATAGGGACATCAACTTTTGCATAATCATCGCGACGGCGAATGGCCAGTGCCCAGAAATGTGGTGGCGTCCAAATAAAGATAATGAGAAATAATAACAAGGCCTCGGTGTTAACTTCACCTGTCATCGCGACCCAGCCAAGAATCGGCGGTGCAGCACCGGCAGCACCACCCCAAACGATATTGTGCGGGGTAGAGCGTTTAAGAAACATAGTATAGATGACCGCATAGCCAATAACGCAGATGAAGGTTAGTAGCGCGGTAAGCTGGTTCGTTGTCGCAAGTAAAATCGCCATAGAGAGTACGCACAAACTTAGCGCAAAACTCAGAGCTGCCTTGGATGACAGGCCTCCAGTCGGAATGGGGCGTCCCTTGGTTCGCTCCATCGTGGCATCAATTTTTTGATCCACCCAGTGATTGATTGCAGCGCCAGAAGCTGCAGCCATACCTATGCCGAGCGAGGCAAAGAATAAGGTGTCGAGGGGCACCATGCCAGGGGAGGATAAAAGCATCCCAACGATGGCGGTAAAAACAATAAGTAAAACCACATTGGGTTTACAAAGCTCGAGGTACTGGCGCCATGATATGGCGCTTGCGGGTGCAAGTGCGGTAGTGTTTGCCATTGTGAACTCTCTTTGTTGTTTTTATATTCTTCACACAAGACAACGGCCGTATAAAACATGCCTTGTTGTTTTTCTTCTAGCATTGCCTGAGCTTTTATGAACCGTTGTTTAAGAAAACTGAGCGTAGATGCTAGGTATTTTTTTGTTTATCAGTGCTTAGCTTCCGATTAATTGCGACGATAGTCAACAATAATAATGCAGCACCGCCATTATGTGCGACAGCTATCGCAGTTGGAAGAACCAGTATGATATTCAATATGCCCAAGCTTATCTGTGCGCACAAGAGAACTAACAGTAAAATGGCTAAGTTTCTTGTGCCTTGCTGGCCTGGGCCTTTTGAAAATCGTAACAGGAAAAGGGCAAAAGTGCCGACAACTAGGAGTGTCACTACTGCTCCTATTCGGTGTGTCAGATGAACCGCCGTACCCGCTTCAAGCGAAAGCGTACCACCTTCGTAATCAACACCGAGTTCTCGCCAAATTGTAAAGCCTTCAGAGAAATCGGTATTTGGCCACCATTTACCTTGGCAGGTTGGTAAATCCCAGCAATGAAGCGCGACATAGTTAGTGCTGGTCCAGCCCCCGAGTGCTATCTGACAATAGACTACGACGAGTGCCAATATGGCCCAGTTCTTAAGGCCTCGGGAAACGATAGCAGGTTTTTGTTGTCGATCACTTAGCATCGCCCAGCAAAGCAGGGCTAAAGTTAACATTCCCCCAAGCAAGTGAAGCGTAACAATTGCGGGTTTTAGTAGCATGGTGACGGTCCACATCCCTAGTGCGCCTTGAAAGCAGACGACTACGAGTAGAATTAGGGGAAGCGTGAGTTGCTGACCTTGTTCTTTTCTGCGCTTAATCGCAATAGCTGCCATTGCCAGGATTAATAAGCCCAAAGTGCTGGCAAAGTAACGATGAATCATTTCCTTCCAGGCTTTGTCGGCTTCAAATGGGCGTTCCGGGTAGGCTTCGTTGGCAGCTTGAATGTCATTGCTATCACTTGGGGCAATGAGCGTGCCATAACATCCCGGCCAGTCTGGACAGCCCAATCCGGCATCAGACAGACGAACGTATGCGCCCAGCACTATCACAAATAAAGCCAGCGCACAGGCGGCCAGGCTGATTCTGAAAAAGAGTTTGTTCATGTCGTCTCTATTATTTTTATTGAGGGGTATTGATCATGAATAAAGATGTTTTTATTACAGCTTGGGTTTATTAACCTTTAAAAGCCTTTCCTCAGTTAGCAACAGTGAGCTCGGACAGCCTTGATGCCAAAGTGCTGATCAACACATTTTCTCAAACACATGCTCAGGTCGAAAATAGTATTTTCATGGTCGACCCCTATAACAATCTAATGATGTATTACCCTGAGGGCGTGGAGCCAAAGCATTTAATGGAAGACTTAGAAAGGCTTTTAAAGGTTAATAAACCCAAGCTGTAATAAAAACATCTTTATTCATGATCAATACCCCTCAATAAAAATAATAGAGACGACATGAACAAACTCTTTTTCAGAATCAGCCTGGCCGCCTGTGCGCTGGCTTTATTTGTGATAGTG
>NZ_LWGE01001147.1:0-3660 GCF_001635315.1 Oleiphilus sp. HI0123 | reverse complement strand
AAGTGAGGTCCCCTATATTTAAGTAGTTAGTACTTTAGATTGTAGCAGAATGCTTAACTAGCGTCATTTGGCTGAGCTTCTTGGGTTTAAATAGTTCCTGGATTCATGCGCATTATTAAACTGACGATAGCGATCAAAGGGTGGGTAGCGGTAATGGACTTTTATTACCAATAACTTTGGTGCTCAGTTATGTGTTTTTCAGCATGGCTCTTATACTGAAGAAGTTTTATGTCGATTAATACTGAGTTTATTTTATGGCACTTTGGCACTTTGGCACTTGAAAGGAAGTTTGGACGAAACTGGGGCGGTCAAGAAAATACCCATCACTAAGTTTCCCTTTGTTATTGGCAGAAATAAGTCAATTGATATGGTTGTTCTGCGCTCTGGTATTTCTCGTGAACATGCCGAGATAATAAGCAAAGACGGTCGCTTATTTTTGAGAGACCTTCAGTCTACTAATGGTACTTTTGTAAACAAGCAGCGTATTAATAGTGAGGTATTATTGACTCACAACACGGTTATTCATTTTGCTCAATTTGATTTTATTTTAATAGATTCGGAGCATAAGTCTTCGGATGATGAAATGTTAACTGTCGTGATGAATGTTGATGAGGCCTTAGGGCTTCATGACAAGGAGTTTGCGGGGCGCAATGTGCTTAACGCTCCACCTGCCACTAAAAGAAACAATAAGCCTAAAGTGCAGGTTATGGAGGAATCATCTCATGAGAATGTGAAAGCGCATGAAAGGGAGAGTGTTGAGGCACAAACTGAAGAATCACTTCAAAGTCAAAATGCCTTATCTAAGCCGCGAGTTCAGGGTGATGAAAAAGTTTTTATACAAGGGCAGTGGGATGATTCAAACAGGCGCTTGCATTCGCGTAGGGAGGTTCGCTGGCCGGTGCTTGTGACCTTAAAAAGTCAGCAGACGATCCAGTGTACAACGAAAGATCTGAGTGAAGCAGGGATTGCGTTGACCTCACCGGTAAGCATTCAAGAGCGGGCTTTGGTTAAAGTTGATATCAATGCATTCTATAAAGGTCGTCGTTACGATATTACAGCGCTAGGAACGGTAAGGCATTCACTTATTACACCTGATGGCTTTATTGTAGGTGTTCATATAAAGAGTAGTCACCCTAAAAGCAGTGAGTTTCTAACAAAGTTTTCTAATCGAACAATATAGTGCTGAAGCTAACGCGATTGGATTTGATGCTGAAGGGATTGTCTGCACGAAAATATGTTAGCCTGTTGTAATAATTTACGGCCCCGAGAAGATAGGGGCAATAACTTGCGAGACTGTTTTGACCAATAACTATATCCTTCGCCGCTTGCGCTATACCTTTGAATATAATGATCGACAAATGATTGCGCTGTGGGCCAGTGCAGAATGCGCTGTAACTCGAGAGCACATAAGTCAATGGCTAAAGAAAGACGATGATCCAGACTTCGTTAACTGTCCAGATAAAAAGTTTGCCAGTTTTCTCAATGGTATGATTAATAAGTTGCGTGGCAAGAAAGATGGTCCTCAAGCTTTGCCCGAAAGTCGTTTAAATAATAATATTATTTTGCGTAAGCTGAAGATTGCGCTGAACCTTCGAGACGATGATATTTGTGAGCTAATGGCATTAGGTGGCTATCGTGTCAGCAAATCCGAGTTGAGCGCATTCTTTCGTAAAGTAGGCCACAAACATTATCGTGAGCTGCAAGATCAAATGCTGCGCAAGTTTATTCAGGGCATGCAGCGAAAATACCGTGATAGCACAGATGCTGATGAGACTGCGGTTCCTGCATCTCCCGTCCATAGTAAGGAAGACTCAAACAGCGAAAGCGACCGAAATGTGAACAGTGCTATTTGGAATAAATCAAAAGCGGGTAAGTGACTTATTGACTGGTGGATATCGCGCTACCTCTTGAACGAAAAATACAGGGTTGTAGTGTTTTAAGGCCGCGGTCATTAATACAGTAAAAGCGATGATTAAAAAATAACAATCTACGTCAAGCCTTTACCCTAACAGCCCTAAAAATGATAGGATAGCGCAAATTTTTCTAATCTATTTAGTCAGAGATCAGCGCTGTGCCAATTCAAAAACCAAGCATTAAACCAAATAACCCAAACTTTTCATCAGGGCCTTGTAGTAAAAGGCCTGGTTATGACGTTAACCAGCTCCAATTAGATACCTTAGGTCGATCTCATCGCGCCAAGATTGGTAAGACAGCATTGGAAGCATGCTGTACTGAAACGGCGCGTTTATTGGGTTTGCCTGAAGGTTATCGAGTGGGTGTAGTACCGGGTTCTGATACCGGAGCAATGGAAATGGCGATGTGGTCGATGCTCGGTGCTCGTCCTGTCGATGTTTTTGCGTGGGAATCCTTCGGTAAAGGCTGGATAACCGACATTACAAAACAGCTGAAGTTGGATGATGTTTCTCTCTACGAAGCGGACTACGGTAAACTCCCTGATTTTTCTCAAGCTTCTTCTTCTCACGATATTGTATTTACCTGGAATGGCACGACTTCGGGTGTCAAAGTTGAAGACGCCAACTGGATAGCTGACGATCGTGAAGGTTTGACGATTTGTGATGCAACCTCGGCAGTGTTTGCCATGGATATGCCCTGGGAAAAACTGGACGTAATCACATTTAGCTGGCAGAAAGTACTTGGCGGTGAAGGTGCTCACGGCATGCTGATACTTAGCCCTCGAGCTGTCGAGCGCTTGGAAAGCTATACGCCACCTTGGCCAATGCCCAAATTATTCCGTATGACCAAGGCAGGGAAGTTGGTTGAAGGTATTTTTAAAGGTTCAACTATTAATACTCCGTCAATGCTTTGTGTTGCCGATTATTTAGATGCTTTATCCTGGGTTGATGGCTTGGGCGGGGTACCTGCTTTGATCAAGCGCTCAGAAGAGAATTTGGCTGCTGTTGAGCGTTTTGTTGATGCGCATGATTGGATTCACTTTTTGGCTGAAAATAAAAGTACTCGTTCCAATACAAGTGTTTGTTTGGTGCTAGACTTAGAAAAAGACGCACTGAAGAAGATGGTCGCATTGCTAGAGCAGGAAGGTGTAGCCTACGATATAGGCTCATATCGCGATGCTCCTGATGGCCTACGAATCTGGTGTGCAGGTACGATCGAGAGCAGCGACGTTGACGCGCTTATGCCTTGGCTTGAGTGGGCCTATCATAGCTCGCAAGCTTAAGTAAAAGATAGGAGCTAGGCGCTTAATGCGCCTATACTGTTTTTGCTTATAGGGATATCTCGATCAATTGAATATTGCACTGTAACTGGTGCGCCAAGTGACGGGATTAAATATGGATATCAGCAGTTTAGTAACAGCCTTCATTATCATTTTTGCGATTTTTTATATCATTCGTATTTTCAATACCTTGGTAGCTTTAAAAAATCGCTATCAAAACTCTTTCTCTCAAATTGAAGTTCAGCTTAAGCGTCGTTATGACTTGATTCCTAATCTAGTCGAGACGGCTAAGGCTTATCTAACACATGAGCGTGAAACGCTGGAAGCGGTTATATCGGCTCGTAATCAAGCTCTGGCAGGCCTTAAAGCAGCATCCGCTAATCCTTCTAGTGCGGGAGCGTTGCAGGAACTTGCTAAAAGTGAAGGTTTATTACAAAGTGCTTTAGGAAGTCTAAATGTGGCTGTAG
>NZ_LWGE01001146.1:0-2629 GCF_001635315.1 Oleiphilus sp. HI0123 | reverse complement strand
AAAAATAGCTTTTACATTGAGATAGAAAAAATGCAAATACCCGCCTTATTCGAAAACAAACTAAGCTTGCCTGTTATCTGCGCGCCGATGTTTTTGGTCTCTAGCCCTAAACTGGTGATCAATGCATGTAAAAACGGAGTCGTAGGCACGTTTCCCAGCTTCAATACCCGAACTCAGGACTTATTAGATACTTGGCTTGGCGAAATTAGCGAGGACTTGGCGCAGTTTGCTGAAGCTAACCCCGGCAAGCCTGTTGCCCCTTTCGGTGTTAATCTGGTTGTACATCCCTCAAATACGCGTTTACCGAGTGACCGAGAAGTGGTCAAGAAGCATAAGGTTCCTTTTGTCATTACCAGTCAGGGCAACCCTGCAGAGATAGTGAAGGAAGTGCATGAGTGGGGCGGTGTTGTCTTTCATGATGTGATTCGTGCAGAGCATGCGAAGAAAGCAATTGCTGCGGGTGTGGATGGAATTATTGTTGTCTCGGCAGGAGCAGGAGGCCATGCGGGTACCATTAACCCCTTTGCTTTGGTGAGAGAAATTCGAGAATTTTGGGACGGCCCTTTGGCTTTGGCCGGTGCTGTGAATGATGGCTACGGTATACGTGCAGCTGAAGTGCTGGGAGCAGACTTTGCTTATATGGGAACACGCTTTATAGCCACCGAAGAAGCCGAGGTAGACCCTGACTACAAAAAGATGTTGGTTGAATCAGGGATTAAAGATTTGATCTTCACAGATACCTTTACTGGCGTGAAGTGTAACTTCCTTAAGCCGTCAATTGAGCGTGCTGGCGTTGACTTGGCAAGTTACCAGGCCAAGGAAAGTGTCGATCTTGATTTGGCAGGTAGTAATGCATGGAAGGACTTTTGGAGTGCTGGTGAAGGCGTATCGGGCATTCACACAATTAAATCGATGGCTGATTTAGTAAAGGAGTTAAAGGTAGAGTACCTGGGCGCAGTTGAAAAGCCGGGCTTTGCCAAGTAAAGGTTATAGTACGGTTAAGCTTGGCGCTGACGATACTGGGCAGGCGATACGTCCGCCCAGCGCGTAAATGAAAGCGAATGTGATTTCACTTACGATGTGTTTGAGGGGTTGTTTCACGTCTTTAAGATATTTGCTCCACGTGTTAGAGAGGCAGATACTGCGCTACAACAGATCGCATTATTTGTCCGGAAAATATTGCGAGCACTTACTCGTCTTTGTACTTGTCAGCGATTGCCAGGAATAAGTGGCAGTTATCCAGAAAGGCATCAAGCATTACCGGGTCAAAATGCTGAGCTCTGCCCTCGCGCATAATCTCTAAAGCTTGTTCATGTGTCATGGCGCTTTTGTAACAACGCTTGGAGATCAAGGCATCATACACATCGGCAATCGCCATTAAGCGTGCAGATAATGGGATAGCTTCTTTGCTTAGCCCTTTAGGGTAGCCAGAGCCATCCCACTTTTCATGATGACATTAAGCGATTTCCTGTGCATATTTCAGGAAGCAATCGCCCTCTTGTGTCCTATTTGATAATTGACGAGCTTTTTGCAGGGCATCGCCGCCTAAAGAAGCGTGACTGCGCATGATCTCCCATTCTTCTGCATCCAGCTTTCCGGGCTTAAGTAGTATTCGATCGGGGATCCCTACCTTTCCAACATCATGCAATGGTGCTGTTCGGAACATTGCATCGATAGCTTCGTCATCTAACTCATCTTTATATTCGGGTAAGTCGCGCACCAGTTCTGCAAGTTGTTTAACGTAATGTTGGGTACGAACGATATGTAATCCGGTTTCCTGGTCACGGGTTTCGGCGAGCGTGGTGAGTGCGTTGATAACGACTTCCTGGGTATATCTAATTTCTTCAGTACGCTCTTGAACGTGTTGTTCAAGTAGCTGATTTTGCTCGGCAAGGGATTTCTTGGCAGCCCGCAAGGTAAGCTGGGTACGAATTCGAGCCAAGACAATGGGGGCTGAAATGGGCTTGGTAATATAGTCGACGGCACCATGGGCCAAGCCCGCGGCTTCGTCACAAACTTGGTTCATTGCGGTAACGAAGATTACGCGAATGTCGGACCACTCATCATGTTCTTTGATGCGGTCAAGCACCTCCATGCCCGACATACCAGGCATATTGACATCGAGCAAGATCAGTTCGATAGACTCATGCTGCTGCTCGAGCTGTTGTAATGCCTGAGTGCCATTAGTGGCGGCAATAAGATCGAACTCGGATTTGAGTGCTTCAGAAAGTAGACGTAAATTGATAGGTTCATCATCAACTATCATAATGAGCGGCTTGCTCATAGATATATCCTTTTAAGTAATTGTCCTAGAGTGCCTTGGTGCTAAAAACTATGCTATATAAGTATGCAGAGGATAGATCCGATGTCCAATAATTGCTGTTTCAATAAGTCGTGTAATTGATAAAGACACACGTTAAAATCGACAAATTCACTAAAATATAACAAAAGGCATAAATCATAAATGAGTGAACATGATTCTTCTTCCATCTTGTCATTAGTCGAAGCTCGTATTTTGGGGGCCTTGATGGAGAAACAGCTAACCACACCCGATGTCTATCCTTTAACGCTCAATAGCCTGGTGACAGCCTGCAATCAGAAAACTAGCCGTGAACCGGTGATGGATCTT
>NZ_LWGE01001145.1:0-5939 GCF_001635315.1 Oleiphilus sp. HI0123 | reverse complement strand
GAAACCGCAGTTAGTCTGAATAGATGAAAGTCTGGTAAAGAGCGAAGCAGCGTCACTGTATTTCCATGACGTTTTTCAAAGCCATCAAGAATATTGTTCCATTCAGGGTCTTCTTGCTTGAGTTCTTCTGCTTTGCACTTAAGGTTTAGTCGCTTGCGGGCAAAAACGTTTTTGCTCTTGTCTTCATCTTCAATGATCAAAATAGAGAGACTGGGGTGAGCAAGTAAATTGTGCGTGTGTGTCGCAAGCTGACTGATAAAAATGTAGTAAGCTGAGCCCGTTTTCAGAAAGGGGGTATAGCTGATGCACGGCTCTTTATCTTTTCCAAGTGTTGCTAATTGGAGTGTCTGAATTTGCTCGTTGAGTTCAGCGATTTCAGTTTGAATTTGCTCTGTACTGATTTCAGGGTTCTTTGCCATGGTGTTTACTTTTCTAGCTGTTTTATCGCGCCTTGCATCATTGCTGAGTTAAGCACTTGTGTGCCCCGCTTAGAACGATTTGCCTCAAGAATCAGTGCAGCGGCAACATCGTGAGCTTGAATCGCTTTTAAATTGCCAGGGAGTATGCCCATAAATACTTCACCTAGCTTTTCAGCTGGACGAAATTCACCTCTGTCGCCGAGTAATAGGCTAGGCCTAGCAAGTGCTATATGAGGATAATTGAGCTCAAGTAGCTGATGTTCCAGTTCGCCTTTCATTTGCATATAGTAGGAGAACGCTTTCACCTTGGCACCATGCGCAGAGACAAGGCCATAATAGCGAGCGCCGTTCTGAAGACCTAGCCGTGCAACATTCAAAGGAAAGGTGACATCTATTTCGTAGTAAGCTTCTTTATTTGGCGTTTTACGAGTAGTAGAACCCAGGGCGCAAAATATATCGTCTACTTTTTTGGGTTCGGGAGCGCTGAGCTCACGGTAGTTGACTGGCCATTGTTCAACCTTAGGCAGCTTGGCCCAAGAGGCACTTGAAGGTGAGCGGACGAAAGCAACAACACGTTCATAAGCGGGATGTTGATTGAGCAAAGAAACCAAATGACTACCGATTAGTCCGTTTGCGCCAGCAACCCATGCTGTTTTCCCCATGAACTTCTCCATTTACGTATCACTTGCTTGAGCTTGAAACAAAAAAGGCTTTGAAACAGTGCTTCAAAGCCTTCTAGTAATTTATGATTGAAATTAACGGCCAGACCAGTTTGGCGGACGTTTTTCAAGGAAGGCACGTAAGCCTTCTTTTTTGTCGGCTGTTTCGATCAAGGCTGCTTGAGCAAACTTTTCCATAGCCAAGCCAGAGTGTTGTCCTGCCTCAAGGCCATAGTTGACCATCGACTTCATAAACTGAGGAACGAGTGGCGCAAACGCGGCAATTTGACCTGCCATTTTATGTAGCGTCGGCATAAGATCTTCTGGCTCAAGCAAACGGGTAATTAAGCCTATTTGATAAGCGCGGTCAGAATCAATGGTTTCACCCATTAATAACATTTCCATGCCCCAAGCTTTACCAACAATACGTGGTAAACGCTGAGTTGCACCACCACCAGGAATAATACCTAGCTTGCCTTCAGGTGTTGCATATTTGGAGTTAGTCGTACCGATACGAATATCGCAACCCAGTGCCAGCTCCAAGCCACCGCCCATACAGATACCATTGATGGCGGCGATAGATACTTTCTCACTACGCTCACAGCGTTCAGCAAAACCTTGAACAATCGGTTCAAGTGCTTTCTTAATATCTCGGTGTTCTACTTCGTTAAGGTCTGAACCTGAAGCAAAGGCTTTCTCGCCCGCACCGGTTAAACCGATAACGCGAACCTGAGGGTCGGCTTCAGCTTCAGCAAAAGCGTTATGAAGGTCATCCAGCGTCGCTAACGACACCGCGTTATGCTTTGTTGGTCTGTTAAGGGTGATTAATCCCAGAGGACCAATTACTTCATAAAGTATATTTTCGTACGCCATTGCCACAAAATCTCAAAACAAATTAGTTTACATACAGCATGTTAACAGAAGTTTGTATCCCGACACCGAGGCGATTGGCCTAATGCTCTGTTAACACTTTAATCTAAGGGGTAAGCAAGTTACATAATGGTGACGCGCCCGTCAACCTATTATGGTCGATATGCGCTATTTGAATGGCCATATCGTCTTCTTTATAAATCAATTTATTTGCCAGATAGGGGGCGCTATCTTTACAATACGCCCACATTTAGATCGACGTATTATTTCGCTAGGAAAAAATAATGACTCAAACATACAAGATTGCGGTTCTCGCAGGTGACGGCATTGGCCCAGAAATTACAGAGCAGGCTTTGCGTGTATTAAAGCTAATTGAAGAAAAACGTGATGTTGTTTTTGATTGCATCGACGGCCCATTCGGAGCCAGTGCTTACTTCTCACATGGTAAGTCTTTCCCTCAGGAAACGATTGATCTATGTGATACAGCGGATGCAATTCTTAAAGGCCCAATCGGCTTGAGCCATGAAGAGTCTGAGAAGATTCCTGTAGAAGAGCGTCCTGAGCGTGGTGCTTTATTACCAATGCGTCGTCGTTTGAATACCTATGCAAACTTTCGCCCGATTTCTTTGCCAGCAGGTATGGCTCATTTCTCACCACTTAAAAAAGAAGTAGTGGGCAATGGTATCGACATCATGTTGATTCGTGAATTGATCGGTGGTCTTTACTTCGGTGGAAAAGAAAGTGGTAAGACTGAAGATGGCCTTCGCTATGTAAAAGAAACCTTGGATTACGATGAAAGCCAGATCCGACAGATTTTGGAAGTTGCTTTTAAAGAATCTATGAAGCGTAAGAAAGTTCTTCACAATATTCACAAGAGTAATGTATTGATCTCTTCTGTACTTTGGAACGAAGTGCTTGAAGAAGTTGCTAAAGATTACCCTGAAGTAGAAGTCATTCACATGTTGGTTGATGCAGCTGCGACTCACCTATGTTTGAACCCAGGTCAGTTTGATGTCATGGTCATGGAAAACATGTTCGGTGATATCTTGAGTGACCAGGGTGGCGGTATTCTTGGTTCTCTAGGTCTAATGCCATCAGCATGTATGGGGCCTGAGAAAGCATACTACGAACCTTCTCACGGTTCTGCACCAGATATTGCTGGCCAAAACAAAGCTAACCCATACTCAATGATTGGTTCTGTTGCATTGATGCTGGACATGAGTTTTGGTTTGGAAGAAGAAGCGAAAGCGGTTTGGACTGCTATGCAGAGCGTCTTCGAAGCAGGCTTCTCTACAAGTGACTTGTCTAAGCCTGGTCAGGGCATCGAGATTCTAAGCACAACAGAGTTTGCTGATAAGGTAATGGCTAAGTTGGAAGAATTGCTATAAACCAGCAAAGAAATTAAAAAAGGGGAGCCATAGCGGTTCCCCTTTTTTGTTCTTGTAGGCAGAGCCTTCCACGGCTCGCTGACGGGGTAGCACGGGGCAGGCTCTACTTGGGAAACAACTCAACAATCTCCGCACTTTCCGCAGGCTTGCTGCTTTGCTCCTGTAAATACTTTCGTGGGTTTGCCAATGCCAGTTGTAGTTCCACAAACGAATCATGCATCATTTCTGAAAGTCTCATACAGGACGATAATGGGCTTCTGGCACCTTGCCTGGCCATATTTATCCTGAACTGCACTCCTTTCAAACGGCGCTGAAGTTCAATAGGTGCTTGCTCGATTGCTTGTTGATAGAGCTCTTCACGGTAACGCTCAAATGCTTCTGGCTTGTTCGAAGCTAAGTATCTTAGTTTATCAAAATCGATCGGGACGATACGAGAGTCCTGATTACCTAAGTGAGAAGACTCCGCTTCTTTAAAGTTTGATCCATCGTGCACGGTAACGACCTCTTACTGTTACAAAGTGTTAGCGATATTTTATCGGTGCGATCAAAAACTGTACAGCTAGAAGGTGTGGGCAGGTCCACGAATTTACAAGATCTCTGCAAAATTTTGTGAAATCACTTAGATAATAGCGGTGATGATTTTGATGCCAGTTTTTCAAGCACTATAAAGTGATTATTCGTCTAAGTTGTGCGCAAGCTTCGTATGATAAAAATGTGGCTTTGTAAATCTTATAGTCAATGTTTCAAGTGAGTTAACATTTGGCTTTATTACTTCAAGACTTCTGCAATAATACTGGCAATATCTATAGTGTTTGTTGAGTGGGGGACGGTGTTACAAGTTAGTATGTCTTTGATCGGTGCTTTAGACATTTCACAGTATGCATCTTCAGAGAAAAGTGCGTGCACACCAATGCATATAGGCTCTTGTAAACCTTCGGCTACAAGCGCTTCGGCAGTACGAATCATGGTCCGACCTGTCGAGATAATATCGTCAATAAGTACGGGGGTTCTTTGTGCAAAGTCTTGAGCATTTGGGCTCGAAACTTCTACGTTCTTATCGCCGAAACGTTGTTTTTCTAGAATTAAGTAGGGGCAGCCAATCATGTCTGCTGCCGCCGCAGCCCATTGCTCACTTTCACTGTCAGGGCCAACCACCAAGGGGGTCTCAATATTTTCTTTAACCCATGAGGCTATTAAAGGGTTAGCTTGCAGAGTGTGTGTTTCCATTGTGTAAATTTCACCCAGTGAATGGTAGCGATGCAGGTGAGGGTCGATGGTGATTAAGCGATCTAAATACTGATTTAACAACTTAGCGTAATAGCGTGAAGTCAGAGCCTCTCCTTCGTGAAACTTAATATCCTGACGCATATAGGGAAGATAAGGACAGACTAAGGTAATACTGGCTATTCCAAGCTCGCGTAAGGTTTCGCAAAGATAAACCAAGGGTAGAAACTTTGAATTTGGCTGGTGCATATTCGAGACTATAATGGCTTCACGCTGCTGGTAATCGCTATGTACTCTCATGTAAGTTTCACCATCAGGGAACTGGCGGTGTTCCAACTTGGCAGGTTCTGCATTTAACTCCGTAGATAGCGCAGCGAATAGCTCAGGTGCAGCGTAGAGGTCAAAAATTAAAGGTTTCATAGAGTTTCTTCCTCAATTCGAATAGCATCAGGGTGAGCGCTTAGAAAGTCGATCGCATATTCAAGTTCACCTTTTGTTTCTGCGTGCAGTTCAAAAAGTGGTGTACCAATATCGACTATATCCCCTAAATGGGTCTTAAAGAGTATACCGGCGGCAGCTGCAGAGGGCGCGCCAGCGAGTTTAGCCAGTTTACTGATAAAGCGGTTATTGATGTAACAAACTATACCCTGTTTATCCGAGAATACCTCATGACGATAGGGGGCCTTGGGTGGTTCCCTCATACCTCCCTGCGCCTCACATATAGCTTGGAATTTTGTCCAGGCTTTGCCTGAATCCAGAATTTCTGTGGCCCTATCAAGGCAGTGATTCGGCTCTGCCGCATCGCCCATTTCCAAAATCTTTGCAGCAATCAGTAGTGCTCTCTGTCTTAGGTCTTGAGGTGCTAGCGGGCTATTTTGTAGTACGGTTAAAATATCTTGCGCTTCCAAGGCAGGGCCGATGCCGAAACCCACGGGTTGTTGGCCATCTGTCATTAGGCAGGATATTTTTAATCCTAAGGCTTCACTGCTTCGTTCTAGCTGTGTCGATAGTTTTGTCGCGTAGTCCATATCGCGAACTTTGGCGGTAATGCCAACCGGCAAATCGATTAAGGCATGTGTTGACCCGGCAGCCACTTTTTTGGATATCACCGATGCGACCAATTGGCCTTCGCTATCAAGGTCGAGTGCACGTTCGACACGAATCAGAATATCATCTGCCGGGCTAAGGCTAACTGAGCCTCCCCAGGCAATACAGCCGCCTTCTTGTTCAACTACTGATCTCATTTGCTCAATGCTCAAGGTCACGGGAGCAAGAGTTTCCATGGTGTCGGCGGTACCGGCAGGTGAGGTAATACCGCGTGAGGAAGTTTTCGGCATGATCAAACCGGCAGCACTTACAATAGCGACGACGATGGGTGT
>NZ_LWGE01001144.1:0-1313 GCF_001635315.1 Oleiphilus sp. HI0123 | reverse complement strand
CAGAGTTGATACGCGCTCTGCTTCTTGGATTACCCGTTTAGGGCACCTGTCCATCACCACTGATATTCCTGCTGCACGTAACTTGGCTGCAGCAGTTTCATTGATGACGCCAATCTGCATCCAAACAACCTTGGGTTGTAGAGTTTTCGGAAGTGCTAGCACTTCGTCACATATCGATGCAGCGGCTTCAGAGTTTCTAAAAATATCGACCATGTCGACCTTAATGGGCAGCTTGGTGATGTTTTTGATTACCGTTTCACCTAACAGATTCTGGCCTTCTAGGTCTGGGTTAATCGGTGTGATTTTGAAACCTTTGTTTTGCAAGAAGTTCATGACTTCATTACTTGGTCTTTCGGGTTTTTGACTGGCACCAACTAAGGCAATTGTTTCAACTGAGTTGAGTAGATCTATCAACTGGTTGTGGTTAAATTGTGTTTTGATAAGGTTCACCAATGCGTCTGATACGGGAATTAAAGTCGTAAAAAATAAGCGCTAAGATGCTTCGACAAGGCCTTAAGTCATGCTAACATCTCAGCTCCTACAATATGTCATCGCGATACCTCATGCCAGCAAAATTTGTTCATCTCAAGTTACATACTGAATTCTCCCTTACCAACGGTTTGGTAAGGATCAAACCGCTGATTAAACAGTTGGTCGATGAGGAGTTTCCGGCGGTCGCGATCACTGATCAATCTAACCTGTGTGCACTCGTCAAGTTCTATAAGTCTACGCGCGGTTCTGGTATCAAACCGATCGCCGGGGTTGATATTTGGCTCGAAAACGAAAGTGAGCCAGACAATCCAAGCCGTCTTACCTTGTTGGCAAAGACTGACAAGGGTTACCTTAATATGACCGAGTTGGTCTCGAAGGGTTTTACTGAAGGGCAAGATTATGGCAAAGCGGTCATCACGAAAGAGTGGTTGAAGGAAGCATCAGAAGGTCTGATTGTTTTGTCCGGTGCGAAAGATGGAGAAATTGGCCGTGCTTTGTTGGCTGGGAGAGAAGACCTTGCTGTTGAGCTCTTGGAGCACTGGATGTCGGTTTTTTCTGATAGTTTCTACCTTGAACTTCAGCGTACTAATCGCCCTAATGATGAGGAATGCGTTCATCTGAGTGTTGCGCTAGCCGAGAAGTTATCGTGTCCGGTTGTTGCGACAAACGATGTGCAATTTCTGGCTGAGTCTGATTTTGAGGCTCACGAAGCCAGGGTTTGTATTTCAGACGGTGAAACACTCGATAACCCAAACCGGGAAAAGCTCTATAGTGACGCTCAGTACCTTAAAAGTGCTGACGAGATGTTGGCCTTATTCGAA
>NZ_LWGE01001143.1:0-8351 GCF_001635315.1 Oleiphilus sp. HI0123 | reverse complement strand
CTACAACTTTGCGAATTACGATTAGGTATTGCCATGTTATTTTCTTTAAAAGTTCAATATTACAAAGGTCTAGCAAAAGCACTAAAGGTCGCTGCAGCAGTCGTTCCGATGCCAAAGCCAACGCTTTTCACTGGTGCAGACTCCTCACTGGAATTATGCGATGCTATTGGCCAACTAGGCATTAAAAAGCTAATGATTGCGACCGATGAAGTACTCGTCAGCATCGGACTAATCGACAAAATCAAAGCTCGCTTGGAAGAACTTGACATCAAATACGTAATCTACGACGGCATTCTTCCTGACCCAACCTATGATCAGGTACAAGCAGGTCTAGACTTATTAAGAAACAACAACTGCGAAGCAATTCTTGCCGTAGGCGGTGGCTCACCGATTGATGCAAGCAAGGCTATCGCAGCACGCGCAACAAATGACAAGCCATTAGAGAAGATGGCCGGCTTATTCAAGTTACGTAAAGCACCTTTGCCACTATTCGCCATCCCGACAACTGCAGGCACTGGCTCAGAAGTAACCATCGTGTCTGTCGTATCAGACCCTGAAACCCATCAAAAGACACCTATCATTGACCCTAAACTGGTACCCATGATGGCCGCTTTAGACGGCGCAATGATGCTAGGCCTACCTGCTGCAGTGACGGCTGCAACCGGAATGGACGCACTGACTCATGCGATTGAGTCTTACATTTCAGTTAATGCTACCGATGAGACCGACGCTTACGGAACAGCTGCTACACGTCTAATCATGGAAAATCTTGAAACAGCAGTGAAAGATGGCAGCAACCTGGAAGCTCGACAAAATATGGCTATGGCGTCTTACTATGCCGGCCTGGCTTTCACCAAAGCGAGCGTAGGCTATGTTCACGCCATCGCCCACAACTTTGGTGCGTATTACTCTACACCACACGGTTTGGCCAACTCGATTGTCCTACCGCATGTTCTGGATTATTCAAAAGATGAAATTACAGAACGTCTTGCCAAGCTCGCGGAAGTAAGCGGGCTAAAAGAAGGTAAAGAAAGCAACAGGGAACTTGCCGATAAGTTTATTCAGCGAATTCGTGAAATGCTCAAAAGCTTTGACATCCCTGAGCAACTTGGCGACCTTAAGACCGAGGACATCCCAAAGATTGCCAAATCAGCTCTTGAAGAAGCACATCTTAACTACCCAGTGCCCAAGTATATGAACCAGAAGGTATGTGAAAACCTGCTGAATAAAATGGTCGCTTAAGTAAAGCAAGTAAGTCTAAGCATAGACTATTGACAAAGGACTAATAAAACGGCATAGTCTCGCGTCATTTTTATATGAACTGGGATCGAGCACTTTTCAGCAACATCAAGTGTAAGCGCTCCCAGTTAATTTTTTAGTAATCCGCGAAATTTAGGAGCAACACGGTGGCCAACTCCCCATCTTCAAAAAAGCGCGCGCGTCAGCAAGAGAAACGCCGCCAACACAATGCTAGCCAACGTTCAATGGTTAGAACTTACATCAAAAAAGTAGACGCTGAAATTGCTGGCGGAAACTACGATAACGCACAAGCAGCTTTCCTAACTGCTCAGCCAATTATCGACGGCATGGTAAACAAGGGTATCTTCCCTAAAAACCGCGCCGCTCGCATCAAGAGCAACCTGAACGCACAAGTTAAAGCCCTTAAAGCTTAAGCTTCGCTCTCAGGCATAAAAAAACCGGCAAACGCCGGTTTTTTTATGCCTGAAGTTTAGCATCTCAAAGCAACACAAGATTATCACGATGAATAAGCTCAGCTTCATGGCAAAAGCCTAGAATCGATAAGATTTCGTCACTCGACTTACCTAGAATCCTCTTCGCATCTGGCGCATCATAATTTACTAAGCCTCGCGCAAATTCCCTGCCAGAACTATCTTTGCACGAGACCATATCACCACGCTTGAAACGACCACTTGCCGAAACAACCCCGACAGACAGTAAACTTTTACCACCACGCTCTAGCACTGCCACAGCCCCATCATCAAGCACCAAATTACCTGCTGTCTGGAGATGCCCTGCCAACCATTGCTTACGCGCAACTTGTCTTGAGGTTGAAGGCAGCATCATAGTACCCAAATCCTCTGCCGCTCTTAAGCGCAACAAAACACTTTCTATCTTGCCACCAACAATCACACTATAAGCACCGGAACGCGCCGCCAAACGGGCTGCTCGCACCTTGGTCGCCATTCCACCACGCCCTAGCGCACCTGCACCACCGGAAGCCATCTCCTCTAGCCGCTCATCTGAGGCCAATACCTGAGTCAACATTTGCGCATCAGCATTTCGACGCGGATCCTTATCAAACATCCCCGCCTGATCCGTTAAAATTATCAGGCCATCAGCCTCAACCAAGTTGGCAACCAAAGCCCCCAAGGTATCATTATCACCAAAACGAATCTCATCCGTCACAACCGTATCATTTTCGTTGATAATTGGAATGGCACCCAACTCAACAATTGAACGAACGGTACTTCTAGCATTCAAGTAGCGCTTGCGGTTAGACAGATCATCGTGCGTCAACAAGACTTGAGCTGTATGCAAGCCATGCTTTTGGAACTCTTCTTCATAGGCCTGAACCAAACCCATTTGCCCGACCGCAGCCGCAGCTTGCAGCAAGTGTAACTCCTGAGGACGCTCGCTCATCCCCAAGCGCGCCATACCTTCCGCCACAGATCCGGAAGACACTAAAATAATTTCAAGCCCCTGACGATGCAACTTAGACAACTGCGCCACCCAGCCACCGATAGACTCTCGAGCCAAGCCCTTACCATCATCAGTCAGCAATGCACTGCCGATTTTCACAACCCAACGGTTTGCACGACTTAGCTCAGCGCGCCCAGTACACTCAGTCATATTGATACAACCCTATCGCCCACCACAAAACCACTCACCACACTACTGAGCATATACCACTTCAACACCATCATCGTCATCGCCGTCATCAAAATCGTCATCCAGCTCCTCACCTGCCAGGCGCTTAGCCTTGCGAGCCGCCTTCAGAGCCTCTAGATTATCTCTAGCTTCCTGATGCATCTTATCCTTAATCAATTGCTCCTGCTCAGCTAAGGCTTCATCAGCTGCCTCAGCCGCATTCTTCTCATCAATCCATGTCATGATATCCCGACACAAGTTCGCTAGACCAGCAGACTTAATTGCCGACACCTGATAAACGGGCCCCGTCCAATTTAACGCTTCTACTAATTTCTCGCATATAGCCTTACGATCTTCTTCTGGCAATAAATCAAGCTTATTCAGAACCAGCCAGCGATCCCGGGAAGCCAAGGTAGGGCTAAACTTTTCCAACTCAGCCGCTATCGCCTGCACCACCTGAGCCGGATCTGAGCCATCGTAAGGCGCCATATCAACAACATGAAGCAACAGACGAGTTCTTACCAAATGCTTCAGAAAACGAACACCAAGGCCCGCTCCTTCTGCAGCACCCTCAATCAAGCCTGGAATATCAGCAACCACAAAACTCTTATGCTCTTCAACACGCACTACACCCAAATTAGGTACTAACGTTGTGAAGGGGTAATTAGCCACTTTAGGCTTAGCTGCAGAAATTGAACGAATCAGCGTAGACTTACCTGCATTAGGCATACCAAGCAAACCTACATCCGCCAACACCTTCAACTCCAAACGCAGGCTACGTGACTCACCTTCACTCCCTTTAGTTGTCTGACGGGGCGCTCTATTCACACTGGATTTGAAACGAGTGTTACCCAAACCATGAAAGCCACCTTGCGCCACGATGAGCTCTTGCCCGATCTCAGTCAAATCCCCTAGCACTTCTTCAGTGTCCGTGTCGATAACTGAAGTCCCTACCGGAACCTGAAGAAACAAACTCTCACCCTTTGCTCCAGTACAATTACGCCCGGCACCCTGCTCACCAGATTGAGCGCGATAATGCCTGACATAACGATAATCGACCAAAGTATTCAGCGACTCACTTGCCACCAGAATAACTGAACCGCCGTCTCCGCCATCTCCACCATCAGGCCCACCCTTCGGAATGTACTTCTCTCGACGAAAGCTCAAGCAACCGTTACCACCTTTACCAGCCTCTACTCCAATTGTCGCTTCATCAACAAACTTCATTGCACACCCCTTAGATTAGTACCCAACGACCAACATTTGACCCTATAAGGAAAATAAAGTCGATCAGCAAATAAATTGCAAAAAAAAAGCTCCGCACAGCGGAGCCTTTTCCAAATCCGTAACGACTGCTTACTCCGCAGCTTCAACCGTCACATATTTGCGGTTCAAAGGACCTTTTGTTACAAACTTCACAACACCACCAGATGTTGCAAACAATGTATGATCCTTACCACAACCAACATTATCGCCTGCGTGGAAACGTGTACCACGTTGACGCACAATAATGTTGCCTGCTTTAACTACTTCACCACCGAATCGCTTAACACCTAAACGTTTCGACTCCGAATCGCGACCGTTACGGGTACTACCACCCGCCTTCTTATGAGCCATTATCCTACTCCTATTGTCTGTTCGTATCTAAACCGGTTTAATTGCTCCTGAGAGCGACCATAAACTCAGTGTTAGCCTTTAATTCCAGTAATTTTCACCTCAGTATACCACTGACGGTGACCCATTCTCTTCATGTGGTGCTTACGACGCTTGAACTTCAAGATACGTACCTTCTCGTGACGACCATGATCAACAACCTCAGCCGTTACTTTTGCACCCTCAACATTTGGCGCGCCAACTTTAACATCGTCGCCATTTGCAACAAGTAATACACGGTCAAATTCAACCGTCCCACCTGTTTCAACTTCAATTTTTTCCAGCTTTAACACTTCACCTTCGGTGACACGGTGCTGCTTACCACCGCTTACAATAACTGCGTACATTTGGTTTTCTCCAAATTTTTCATATCGCCTAACACACCTGAACTTCGGCTAATAATAAGCATTACCCAGATGAATCAAACTTACCAAGACCTATATATTGAGAACTAAATCTCCGGCCTCACTTTCTACCCGCATGTGTTACTTACGACCAATTTTCCCCAAACTGATATTTACAGTTTTTTGAAAAATCTGATCTCCAGTTTCTAAAGGAAGCTCTTTGGCAACCCTATCACTGAGAACACCCATGACTTTTAGGGCGCGCAATTGTATTTTATTCAACCAAGTGTTGCAAGCACATTCTAGCCAAAACAAGACTTTAATTATTGTATGGCGGATAGTAATTCTTGACAGACAAGCACAGCCCCCCTAGCATGTCAGCCAATTTTAGTCGGCTCTATTTTAAGATATTCAATATGCAAATTCAGGCAATCTACGACAGCGTTGAAAAAGACTTCAGTGAAGTAAACCAGTTTATCACTTCCCAGTTATCTTCAGATGTCCCCTTAGTAGAAAAAATTGCGCAATATATCGTCGAAAGCGGTGGTAAGCGTATGCGCCCCTTACTAGTCCTTCTTACCAGCAGAGCCTTAGGGGAAGCTAGTCAGGATCAATGCAAACTAGCCACTATTATCGAGTTTTTGCATACAGCCACATTATTACATGACGACGTTGTCGACACATCAAACATGCGCCGCGGGCGCTCTACTGCCAATGCCAAGTGGGGCAATGCTCCCAGCGTACTAGTCGGCGACTTTTTGTACTCGAGAGCTTTTCAAATGATGGTCGATATCGGCAGCGTTCCGGTTATGGAAGTGCTATCGAATGCAACCAATGTCATTGCCGAAGGGGAAGTTTTCCAGTTAATGAACTGCAAAAACCCTGACGTATCAGAAGAAGCCTATTTTGAAGTCATAAAAAATAAAACAGCAATGCTATTTGAGGCAGCGTCTCACTCTTCAGCTCTGCTTGCAAACGCAAGTACTGAGCAACAAGAAGCCTTAAAGGAATACGGCCTGCAGCTAGGCTTAGCATTCCAGCTGGTTGACGACATGCTGGATTACATTGGCGACGCCGAGACAATGGGCAAGAATGTCGGCGATGACCTGGCCGAGGGCAAACCAACCTTGCCGCTGATCTACACTATGAAAAACGGCAGTGAAGAAGAGCGAGTTCTAATTCGTAAAGCCATCCGTAATGGTGACGCAAGCCAGCTCGATGCAATCTGTATCGCTGTACAAAATAGTGGCGCGCTAGATTACACTAAAAAGCAGGCTGATCTAGCTTATCAAAAAGCATGCGACTGCCTAGGTACTCTTCCAGGCAGCGTTTATAAAGAAGCACTTGCTGGGCTGGCAAAGCTTGCAGTCCAGAGAGACAAATAAGTTATTCCATCGCACAAAGCTTCGATATACTATAAACATTAAAAGTATAAACATGAGCCTGATGAATGCAGCAGCTGTCCGAACTTGATTCTTCGTTTTTATATCTGGAAACCGAACACACCCCTCTCCACGTAGGTGGTGTTTTCGTATTCCAGCGCCCTAAAGGCGACAACACACTTGATTTTGAGCACTTTCAACGTGTACTCCAGTCAAAACTCGGGAATGAACCATTCTTTCGTGAGCGCTTAGTCGAATACCCTCTCAATCTAGACCTACCCGTCTGGACTGACGACCCGGACTTTGACGCCGCCCGACATATCAGCCACGACAAATTAAGCCAGAAAGAAACGCTACTCAATAGCGCAGCCGACTTTTTTAGTGCGCCGCTCGACCGGACTCGCCCTCTTTGGGAAGCTAGATATATTGAGGATTTGCAAGTTGACCCAAGCAAAAGCTACGAGCAAGAACACTTCGCTCTTCTGCTGAAGGTTCACATCGCAGCTATTGACGGAGTAAGTGGTGAAGATATTCTAAGCCAGTTAGTTCATGTCAGCCCTGAAGTGACAAAACCTGAATCAGATCAAGACTGGACACCAACCCCTCTACCCGACACAGGTTCCTGGCTAGGTGCAGCCTATAACAACGTATTTAATATTCCGGCAAAACTCACTTTACTGGCAAAAGACACGGCTGCCTCGGCATTTTACTCCGTTATCACCGAGCGCCTTTCCTCTCTCAACCTTCCATCTAGTCTGATGAAGGTTGCCGACACACCAATGAATCAAAAGATCAGCAAGTCTCGTGCGATCGAGAATATAGAGATTCCTCTCAATCAAGTAAGGTCGATTAAGAAAGGCCTTGGCTCAGTCACAACAAATGACGTTGTCATGGGGATCTGCGCCGAAGCCATTGCCAGCTATCTTAGAGATATGGAAGCCGAGTCCGAATCAGACCTTATTGCGCTAGCACCGATATCTGTTCGCTCAACAAGCCTCGACGTTAAGTCCGGAAACCAGCTAGCCGCCACATTATTCTCACTTGCTAGCACAGAGCAGGACCCGATAAAGCGAATTTGCATGATTCACAAGGCAGCAACCTTGGAAAATCACTACGACTCAGCAATATCAGCCAGCCACTTGACCGAACTCGTTCCCTCTTGCATTGCGGGACTGTCTGCACGAGTTTATTCTGAGTTTCTACTGGCACAGAAACATAAGCCGATGTTCAATTTACCGATCATTAACATTCCTGGCCCTCAATTCCCGCTCTACTTTGAAAATGCAGAATTAACACAATTTATTAGCACTGCGCCTTTATTTGACGGTATTGGTTTAGCACTGATGATTGTGAGTTATAACGGCAATTACAGTGTCACCTGCACCTACAACCCTGAAGCACTGTCCCTTAAGCAACCCTTTGAAAAATACTTTCAGACAGCGATAGAAACGATTCTAAGTAGCGAAACAGAAATACCAGATTGCACCGATATTGATCTGAGTGAGCCAAATACAAACAAGACTGGTTTTATCGAAGATGTTGCCGGCTTAGTCAGCAACATCTTTTGCGTAGGAAAATAGCGGCAAGCTGTAGAGCCAGCTCTTCGACCTAAGCCGACTTAGCGCTTTTTTACTCCTGAAACGCCCAAACCAAAAAGGCTTTTCTATCTTCAGTGCTAGTCTTCCCCCAAAGCTCTTTCAGCGAGACCAGACTGGAAGCAGCTTCACTTTTTGACTCACTCAAGCCTGAGTCGGCGCCAGTCACCTTCCCGGATACGAAAACCTTCTGATTAGCCGAGCTCTTCTCGGTATAGGGGACTGAAACAGCAAGCTCCTGCCCCACCTTATCAACAAGCGATGCAGAGAAGTTTGAAGCCAAGCTACGAGCCTCTCTGATATTATCCGCTTCGGCATATACAAAGTTATATGACTCCCCTGCCAGAGCATTAAACTCGAGCATCACTAACTGTGACTCGGTTTTCTCTGACCTACTATTTCCATTTGTCTGAGGACCAGGCTTCGCCCAGATACTTTCGTACTTGAATACAAGCTGGTTAAGACCGGCTCTCAGGCCATATTTTGTT
>NZ_LWGE01001142.1:0-8866 GCF_001635315.1 Oleiphilus sp. HI0123 | reverse complement strand
AGCCATAAGCGTGCTTGACAATCACGTCTCGTGTTGTAGTATGTGATTGTGGTGCACGTTTAGCGCATAGAGGGCGTAAATGATGATTAAAACATACATGACGGCAGCTCAGCTTGCCGAGGTTATTCCTTATCATAAGAAATATATAAATGACTCATTGAAAGATACGTATCTTTTTGAGGGGGTTCATTACATTCGGCCATTTGGAGGGAAGAGGGTTTTATACATTTGGGAAGAGGTTGAGAAAACACTGTTTACAACATCGATAGAGAATTCAAACGATGTTATTCCAATGATGAATGGGGGAGCGTGCCGTGTCTAGCATAGGTGTTCGTAAAAATGGATATCTGCATTTTGATTTTCGTTTTGAAGGAAACCGCTGTCGTGAATACACGCGTCTTAAGGATACGGTCGCTAATCGCAAAAAGATGCAGGCGGTGCTGGCTAAGATAGATGCGGAAATCACCCTTGGTTCTTTTGATTATCAAGCTTACTTTCCTGCAAGTAAAAAAGCTCAAGGACAAAGTGAAACACTCGTAAAAAACTCTACCCCTTTGTTCAGAGATTTTTGCGAGGCTTGGTTTAATGAGAATGATGTTAGGTGGAAACAATCATATACAAAGATAATTAGAGGCACAATCGACAACTATTTGGTTCCTGAATTTGGCTCCCTCAATGTTAACGCTGTGGAGCGCCACTTAATTCTGAAGTTTCGCGCTGATCTTGCTCGCAAAAGTACTGACGAGAAGCGCTCTCTCAGTAATGATCGTATTAACCATATCATGACGCCTTTACGGATGATTCTAGAAGAGGCTGCAGCGAGATATGAGTTTCCAAACCCATTCTTTAAGATTAAGCCTCTTAAAGTTGAACAAAGCCAGGTAGATCCTTTTTCTTTAGAAGAGGTTCAAACGATTGTTAGTAACGTTCGGCCAGACTATCGAAACTATTACATTGTGCGCTTCTTCAGCGGCTTGAGAACTGCGGAAATTGACGGTCTTCGATGGGATCGAGTAGATTTTCAGCGAAAAGCGATTAGTGTAAGTGAAACCATTGTACAGGGGCGTAAGGAGACACCAAAGACGCAGTCATCATACCGAGATATATCGATGTCAGGGCCTGTCCTCGACGCGCTAAAAGCTCAAAAAGAGAATACATATAAAGACAGTGAATATGTTTTCTGTACTCGAAATGGCGGGCCATTGAATCACCGTAATGTCACGCAGCGAGTTTGGTACCCGCTATTAAAAACGCTAGGTATTAAAAAGAGAAGGCCGTACCAATCTCGTCACACTGCTGCAACATTGTGGCTAGCTTCAGGGGAAAATCCTGAATGGATAGCGCGCCAGATGGGGCACTCTAATACAAAAATGCTGTTTAGTGTTTACTCACGTTTTGTCCCCAACCTCACGAGACAAGACGGTTCGGCAATGGATTCTTTATTGTCGAGTCGTTTTGATGGTCAATTTATTCCAAATATGGAAGAAGGTGAAAAATAATATGACAATGCTATACGTAGTTGATAATAAAAATACTTTTGAGCGACTTCAATTGGAGGTCGACTCCACCGTAGGTAATCTAGGGGAGGGGTTGTGTTTCCGGTTCGGTATCCCAAAGTACGAACGTCAGCTCGTGACGTTCTTTGGTAGCCTTTCAAATAGCGATAACTATGCGGCAGTTTCCAACTGGGTTTATGAGATGATCATCAGTTCGGAGGCGATCACCCAGGCAGAGCTTACCGAAGAGATAGAGAGCAAATTCAACGCTAGGCTTTCTGAACTGTATTGATATAGGCATCACTTATAGTTTTAACTTTAGTAGTTGTAGATTCAAGCAATCATCGCAACACCCTTATCAATCATGTGCGATGGAGTCTTAAATTTCAATGTCTTTCTAGGTCGTTCGTTTAATTGGGTAGCTACCTCATTTAACCGCTCTTGTGTATGTGGCGATAAGTCAGTTTTCTTCGGAAAATACTGCCTAATTAGGCTATTGGTATTTTCATTTGTACCACGTTGCCATGGGCACTGAGGGTCACAAAAGTAAACTGGCAAACCAATTTATTTCGTTAGCTCAGCATGTTTCGCAAGCTCCATACCTCTATCCCAAGTCAAAGACTTCCTATATTGTTCCGGCATCTTCTTAAATGTGGCGAGCAACGCCTGGTGGACAGATTTAGCATCTTTACCCGCTAATTTGAGGATGATAGTAAATCGAGATTTTCTATCAACTAACGTGGCAATATGGGTGTTTTTTGTTCCTGATACCAAATCGCCTTCCCAATGACCAAGAGACTTACGGTTCTCTATATTCTTAGAGCGGTCATGGATTGATATCCCGTTAACAATATTGGTGAAGCTTCTATCTCCGCTTCGACGGTGGTGCCGACTATGGCGCATTGGCCTGCTTCGACGGAGGTATTGAGTGAATGAGTGGTGAATAACGCCTTTAGCGCGGACATATATTGATTTATAGATTGTCTCATGTGAGACCCGCATATTCTTTCTGCGGGAATACTCTACATGTAACCAGCCTGATATTTGTTCTGGAGACCACTTCAGCTCTAGCTTCGACATCACAACTAGCCTCAACTCTGGATTAAGTTCTAAAGCTCCAAACTTAGGCCGCTTGGCCATACGTTTCGCGCGATTATCGGCATCAACGGCTTTGTAATAACGTCGTCCACGATTACGAGCAACTTCTCTGGAAATAGTGGAAGGAGAACGGTTCAGCATACGGGCAATAGCTCTGATCGACATCTTCGCTGATAGCGCCACTCTGATTTCTTCTCGTTCCTCGAGAGTTAGATGCTGTGAGTTTCTTGTTCTTGGGCTCGGTTTAATGCCGCCTGACTCACGTAAAGCTGTGAATACAGTGCCAGGTGCGGCGTCCAGTACTCGGCCGATATCACTGAATCCTGTTCCTTGTTTCCATAAGTTGAAGACAAGATCTTTCTCGCCCTGGGTAAAAGTTCGCTTTGCTCGTTTCATCAAAAGTACTCATGCAAATCAGTATTTTAGTCCAACTGTTGCAATGACCATTTGAATCTACAGTGTTATTGCTTGTAAAGCTTGCGGTTTAGATACCAAGGCCTGTTGTCGTAGTGATTACTTCAGATCAGCTATAAAATGGCTATTGACCTTGCAGAAGGAAACCTTAGTTCATTTGAACTCACAACCCAAACTAGCCCTTCAGCTCAATTTCTGCGTTCGAGCTCAATAAGTCGCAAATTTTCTGGATACGGACGTTCAGACTGCCTCTAATACACCCCGCTCAAATACTAACGATTTGCGGCTTTCGACCCTTTCCAGACGTTCGTTAAAAATCTAGCGTACATATAATGTTTAAAGCAGTCATTCAGAACTCGTAACAGTAGTCTAGAATTTCCTTAAATCCCAATTCTTCTCGCTCTAGTTTCTTTTCTAATTCGTTTAGTTGCGAGATAGTGGGTAACTCGTTAGATCCTGATACTTTAACCGAAAACTCTACTTTGTAATTCTTGCCTATCTTGGTGAGCTCGTGGCTTAGCTGGTTTAATATTTCATCTCTTAACGTAAGTTGATTTCGTCGGAAACGTATTAGTCGATGACAATCGAAGAAGTCTGAGCGTTGTGATGAATCGTATTTCCTTCCAGTCCAGCCGGTATTTTTCGTCGCATGATAGAAGGCATCATCTCGCGTTTCTTTCCATTCACCGAAATTGAAATCACTAGTAGGGTTTGGATTCTCGTAGGTGGCCTGTGCATTGAAATTGGTTTCATCAAGATTGTGTTTATCAAGAGTAGAAAATGTTTTGTTTTGTTTTGATAACATGCGTTTCAAAGGCTTAGGCATGCTGAAACTCATTAATCTAGAGTTATCTAATATACGTATTACTCTAGGAATATCCTCGTCATCTTTATCCCAGTGTCTTTCTACCCGCTTGGGAACCCATTGAATAAGTGTTCCAAAGAGGCTAACTATACCAACTGAACTTAGCGACGTTATATGTATTTTTTCTTGTTCTTCGTGAACGAAATAGTATGCTTTTCCGCACCAAGTAAGCGACTGGGTTATTTCCTCTAATAGCCGACGAATTATTTCGTCATTTCCAGATAGTGAGTGTGGCTTCTTAATACTGAGAAGCAACTTCTGTGTGAGATCGGAATCATTCGAATCTATTTCGAACAGCTTTCCTTTTCCACGGTTCATTAAACTAAAAACCCTTGAAAAGTCATCATCAAACATTCCACGATGGAACTCTCTAGTATTCTCTCTAGGATTTATAAAGATTTTATCAACTAGCTCAACTTTCTCATCTCGAAAGCCAAACCAGTGTAAGGGCTCATCCCTAGTGATTTTCATGTTTTACCTCTTCATCCTCTTCCCGTAATCGTCTAGCAAGGCCAGTAATCTGATGGTCGACATCGAAGTCAATTGGTTTAAGTTGAGGTAAAACTTGTTTTGCAAAAAAAAGATGAGACGCTTCAGAAAGTGGGTCTAGAAATTCATTCACTATTTTATCTGGATGTTGATTACCTCTTCTTGTATCTCCTTGGCTTAGAAAACCATCTTCTCTAGCTCGACGTTCAAAAGACATTTTCCAGTTAATCCGGATTAGGTCTCGAGGAGAAGCACTCATACTGAAGCTTCTAGTGTTTGAAAGAAGTAGCATTCGTTTGAGATATTGTTCTTTATCCTTAATGGATTTAATCCACGAATCAAATTTGGAAAGAGCGTTAGTTGATAGTTTTTTGTTGTCGAAATAAGCTCCATATAGAATCGCAAAGCCTAATACGGAAGCCATATCATTGATAACGGTTGAGAAAAGATGGAGTCGAAATTCGTCGTTTACATCGAGAGAGGGATCCTTGAATTTCGAATTTTCTGCGAGGAAGCCGAGGGATAAGAACATTGGAAGGACCTTGTCTAGCTTGCTTTCATCGTTTTGTTCAAGAGCACTTATACAAGCTTCGGCAAGTTCGAAATAAATTTGTCCAAAATGATCCGGAAGTTGCTCATCGTGTCTTGGTTCGAAGATATGGTGAACGATGGATCCGCTACCTAATTTCGTAATGGCTTCATCTCTAGAAGAAGCAAGTTGTTTAGTTAATGTGGCGACATCAATATCAGGAAATATGTACGGCTTTTCGTTGTAGTGTTCATATCCTTGATATCTCTCTATTAGCCGAGATATCTCGTCAAACCAACGAGGTAGTTTCCAGTAACTATGTAAGCTTGATAGGACAACCTGTGTTGCGGCCTCTGACATTTTTATCTTTACAAGTGACTCTACAAAACTTGGAATAATATCCTTAAAAAAATCGCATATTTCGGGTAGCAATATTGAGTAGTGCTGAAGTAGTCTCTGGACTGCTAATTGTTGAACGTATTTTGGTTTAGATAGGCGTTTTCCTTCGATTTTTTTCTCGAACTCTATGCGTTTAGCGATTATGTCTAGCTCCAGTTGCAAAAAGGAGGGTAGGCGCTGCATAGCCTTCTCATTCCATTCATCGACCTCAAAAAAACGTTTCAAGTCTTTCTCAAAGGTTATCATTCTGCGTAAAGTTTCGATGCATAGGTTGCTTCCCAGCGTAACCCATGTATCTGCGATACCAATTATTATTCTTGAGTTGTTTGAGTCGGCTGTTATATCTGGATATTCGAACGCATGCTCTATGATTTCCTTGAACTTTTTTATCTCTTTGATTCCAATGTCAAATTGAAATCGTTCTGAATATGCTGGAATACGACTTGAAAACTTACTGATGAGATTTAAGGCTAAATTTAAGTCTCCGTCTTGAAATGCTAACTCGACGTGGCCGGCCAATTTATTAATAATTTCATTTTCAAGCCACTGATGATCTGGCTTCATTTCGACAAGCATTTCCTGGCTACACGTTCTTAATGCCATAGAAGTTGCGCTGTCCCCAGCCAAAAACCACTGCTTGTGTTTTTGTAGTCGAGGGAACCAATAACTATCTTGGTCGATTGTGTGTTTCTGTTGAATGTAGTGCAGCAATAAGGCTGAATAATCTTCGCTAAGCTGTGGTAGATTGTCGTCCAACCCTTCCTTGTCAGCTTTGACTCGATCATCAATATAAAAGAGTTGATTTAGGGCCCGTTGTGCTGCTTTAGAATGATAATTTGATAACGAAACTGAATTACGACGGTTTGCCGCACCCTTAATATCGTCAGCTATGTTTGGTAGTATTTCACTTCGAACCAGCTGGTTAAGGTCAAAAAAATTGAACAATCTCTGACCTAAAGGAAATAATGCTAAAGCGCTCAGTAAAGTCAAAACTGTGCCTGTTAAGTAGATGAGTATACCTGGCTCGACCCCAAGCAGAGGTAATGCAGTTGCAACCAAGCAGAAAACCGCTGCAAGCACTAAAACACGTGAATAAATACTTCCAACTTGCTCATTAGTTAGCATTTGTATTATGTCACGACGAAGCTTTGTATAACCGGTGCTCAGTATAATTCCAATTGTGGCGAAATAGATCGAGAATATTGCTGTGAGTAATTGGGCATATAGTCTGAGCTGATCAATATTAAATTTCATTTCTTCGAGACTAAATGGCGATAGTAAAGAAAGGTCGTTCTCAAGATGATCTTCAGCAAGGATTAGAATTGCTAAACATAAAACAACCCAGAATAGACTTTTCATCCCAAGCCATGTGAAGGAGCTTAAAATATTGAAGTTATACTTTGCTTTGTTGGTGGCGATGCGCGTTTTATAAGCATTGCGCTCTAAGATGAAACCAATCGATCTTAACCATGATTGGATTTTCCAAAACCAAGGCTTTGAATTCATCCAGATTTTAAATCTGTTAATCAAGTATGTTCCCTCTTATTTTTTGCTATTGATAAATAGCTGGATCCTTTCCTGTTTGCTAGATTTTGGAGCCAAACATATAAGATGAGTGTTACAGATTATACAATTGATCGGAAGCCATTTTTCTATTAATGCTTTGAAGTAGTATTAAGATAACCTGAATGTCCGCTTCTGGCCGTTAGTAGGCAAAGTACTATGTTGTAGTGGCAAACTAATTTTGGCCAGGGTCCGCTTTCGAGCTTTTACCGTCGTTGGCTAACCACTCAAAGAAAGGGAAATCAGCGATTCCTAAAGACTGTGAAAAGCCTAAAGCGGGCATTCAAATTGTCGCCGAACAACGAACCATGCCACCAAGCTATTGATCGGAGTTATTAAGGTACCAGTATATAAATGAAGCTAGCTCTTCATTAAAGTCAAACACTACAATGTAGTGAGAAGAATTGAAAATATAATAAAATTCGGGTGCTCGCTTTATTTTTACACGAATCAAGCTAGCCCTTTGTCCATTTTCTCTAGAGATTATAAATCTACTTAACTCGCGGTCATTACAGATATCACAATCGTGAATTCCACCGAAAGTTATCATACTTGCTGGTACCATATCATTTACTACGGCTAGCATTTCACACCCCAGATAGCTATGCATAGGCGTTTGTGCGAGATGCACTTGTCCCTGAACACTCTCAAGCCTGTACCTTTCTGGCAAGATAAGTTCAAAGTAAGGCGTTTGGTAAGAAGATAAACCTGGAAACAAAAGGCCTGCCTTTAATAAGTCATTGCTTTTAGAGTAATGACTTTTGAATTTTTCAAAATTCGAGACCTCTTTGCTTTTGATGTCTTCTATAGAACAACGCTCAGATGCACTAGATGCAAAGCTCGCACACAGTAAAATCAAAACCAGGTATTTCATAATCACGGCTCCCGAAGATTGTGTTGTTTCGAGTAAAACCTAAAGACATCTTCACTTTTGTGATCATTAAAGGTCGTAGCATCGATAGTCGAGTTAGTGAAATCTATAAACGCACTAGCTCTCTCAAGAGCTGTAACACCAGTAAAAATATCGTAGACCTGCTCTAGTACATTGGGTATCTCAGACAAAGCTAAGACGTTATAGTCTGCTCTTATCATTGATAAGAAGCCGCCTCTTCCAAGCAAACGAACTCTTATGTAATCACGTCTAATGCCCTTAGGTAAATAAGCATCTTCAGGATCATTAACGCTAGGAATGTACTCCGCTAGTTCATTAATACCATCTTGATCAAAAGTCATTCCATAAGCTTTATGTCCTGCGACTAAAAGGTCATTTGCAGTAAATCCTTTGATTTCTTTAACATATAACTGTCTAGTATCATCGTCCATAACTCTAGTTGTGAGTTCATTAAACAAATGAACCATAGCTGCGGTCATAGCGCCTTGCAGGAAGTCACCACCGGTAGCCCTAGAAGCCAGTCCACCAAACGTCGCAACGGCCACTGTTCTTTGAATGCTTAAAGGGTCACCATAACCTCTTGTAGCAGCACTGCCAATCTTCGAAGCCAAGGCCGAAACAGCCCCATGAATAAACTTATCCCCTCGAAGGTCTGCTATGACACCGTGTAGGACAGCCATAGTAGTTTAAAATAATAAAGAACGGGTATTAAGTTTTGAGATAAAAGTCTGGTTTTTGTTAGGAGAAGCATAAATTTTTTTTATGCTTCTAAGCTATTCAGTTAAAAAAGTGATTTGTGTCACTAAATATATCTGTTTTATTAGCAGCGATACTCAACCAAGCGTGCTGCTAGTGATAAATGTTACGATCGTCGTATCGATGGTATTAACATTCATAATTTTGTCTAAGAGAGGTCACAGTAGGTAAATCCCTAAACCGCTTATGAATCGAGTTGCTAGATCATCGATTATAACAGTCTTATTTCGTTACGGCTCTGATGTATGAAGTTGGTTTATGTGAGCTCTGCTTCACTTTCTTTGTGTGTTTGAACTAAAGCCTATCTCCGTGATAAACTAAGCGTATTATTTAAATGGATTTAGAGAGTCTGTAAGCCAAAGGGA
>NZ_LWGE01001141.1:0-2239 GCF_001635315.1 Oleiphilus sp. HI0123 | reverse complement strand
CCATGACATGATCCACAGTCTTGTTTCACTAAATAGTCCAGTTCCAGTGCACGCTCTTCAGAAACTTTCAGCTCAGCTTTTTTAACAATAACCTTGCCCCTCATCTGTGGATGAGGTCCGCAGCGATAGTCAAAGACACCAGCGCGATCAAATAAGCGTTCAACGCTTTCTTCGGGCCAGAAGTATTCACCTTCAGGCTCTCCCAAACCTTCAAACCATACGCTGTGATACTGCCTCTTCTCGACATTCAGCCAACGCACCGTATCGCCAATATTGACTGTTACAACTTCCGGTATGAAACGCATCTTGTGTGTCTTTACTTCAACAAGTTCTGCAGATGAGACGCCCGCCAGCAACAAGTTCGCGAATAGCACTATTGCCAATCCCTTACCTGTTTTTTTGACTGATCTCATCCACATAACGCTCACCGTTTTCTTATTTACTAGCTTTTATTGCTTAACTGCATTGATTTCTACATCGGCATTATCGAAGCCCAATTTGTACCCAAGTGATACATGATGGAAACGGCCGTTGCTGTAATCGTCATGAATCGCGAAACCAAAGTTGTAGCTTTGAGCGGTGTCCAGACTGATATTGCCGTCACCGTCAGCTACCAGAGGACGCTTGATTTCAACCACCCACTTATTGCCAACTTTGTTTGCTATCGCTTCACTAATCACACCTTCGTTCATCAAGCGGTCTGCCAAGATACTGCCGTCTTCAATACTCTTGTCACCCGACTTGTAGCGCACGATATCCATGAAGTGCTGAGCGTCAAATTCTGCTTTGATCTCAGCGTCTTCCTTACGCTTATCCCAACCACCAAGCGGTTTTTTGTTTCGGCCTTTAAGCTCAATCTTCGTACGGCTCTCTTTTAGATACTTAGTTACACTCTGACCCTCAGGCGCGAAAGGCATGTCATCGGCATCGGCATGACAGGTTCCCCAGCAACCTGCTCGATCTGCGTACTCAACTTCGTCAGTCGCTAACATAAAGGCCAATTTCATTTGATTCATCGCATCCATCTTGCCACCTTCTGCAAAGGGTACTGGCTGGTGTTCAGTATCTTCCCAAGTAAATTGCATATATAAGCTCTTGCTATCATGTGCTGCTTTAACCGCCACTGGAATGCTGCCACGCTTACCGGGAATCACCTGATCTTCCAGCTTCTCGCCTGTCACAATCTTTTGTCCAATATCTGCAATTTCTTCCTCATGACAGTCCATACAGCGATCACCTTTCGTGAATGAACGCTTACCACCATGCTTACGTCCTAATACCCACTCCATTGACGCCTGGCCAGGATAGAAAACACCGATTTCTCTTGCAGGTACTGCAGCCCAATTGATAGATGATTTTGCAGCAGTTTTCTTGGCGGGAGCCTTTTTAGCCTCAGTTTTCTTAGGCTTATTTGCAGCCTCTTTCTTAGCTTTCTCTGCAGCTAAAGCTGCCGCAATCTTTGCCTCTTCCGCTGCTTTAGCTGCTTGTTCTGCTGCTTTCTTAGCCGCTTCTTCTGCTAAACGCTTCTTCTCTGCTTTAGCAGCAGCTTCTTTATCTAAAAATTCTTGCCAGTGAGCCGGAATACCGATTGCGATTTCTGGGTCTGGTGTAGTGAGTTCGTCAATTTCTTCGTCAGTCAACTCATCATGCACAGGCTTGTGCGCAATACCTTTGTGGCAATCAATACAAGTGTTACCTGCTGTCATCGCATTCAAATGCTGTTTACGAGCGCGAGGCTTTTGGTTTTCTGGCAACATGGTTTCGAAGTCATGACAGTTTCGACACTCGCGTGAGTCTGTCGCTTTCATTTCACCCCAAACTTTCTTTGCCATCGTGAAGCGCTTGGCATCAAACTTTTCTGGCGTATCAATACTTCCCAAAGCTTTATGCCATAACTCATTAGAAGCTTTTATCTTACGAACAACTTTATGCACCCATGGATCAGGCACGTGGCAATCTGAACAGCTTGCTCTAACGCCACTGCGGTTGGTGTAGTGAATAGTTGACTGGTATTCTTTATAAACGTTGTCTTCCATTTCGTGACAACTGATACAGAACTCTAGGGTATTGGTTTGCTCCATCGTAGTGTTAAATCCGCCCCAGAAGATGACACCGACTAACATGAAAAATAATGCTGCCGTGACTGTCGCCCCGAACAATATTTTTCTCGTCATCAGACCTTTAACAAGATTTGCTGCACTCATTGATGAGACTCCCTAGAACTTTAATATTCTAAAAT
>NZ_LWGE01001140.1:0-4283 GCF_001635315.1 Oleiphilus sp. HI0123 | reverse complement strand
TATTCGGCGTTCATATCGATACGGAGTGGCGATCAGACTGGAAATGGGAACGTATCAAAGACCACATCACCCCCTTAAAAAACCGGATTATACTCGATGTAGGCTGCGGTTCTGGTTATCACTGCTGGCGTATGTTGGGCGAAGGCGCACAAAATGTTATTGGGATCGACCCGAACTTTTTATTCTTACTACAGTTCGAGACTCTAAAGAAATATTGTGGCCCTCAAGCACCCATCCATTTGCTCCCAGTACGAATGGAAGATGTGACACCACAGCTAGAGGCCTTTGACACAACTTTCTCAATGGGCGTGCTTTACCATCGCCGCTCACCTATCGATCACCTATTGGAGCTCAAGGGGACCTTGCGCCAGGGCGGCGAACTGGTGCTGGAAACGCTCATTTGTGAAGGTGAGCTAGGCTATAGTCTAATGCCAGAGGATCGTTACGCCATGATGCGAAACGTCTGGTATCTACCAACTAAAGAAACCCTGAGCTTATGGCTAAGGCGAGCCGGTTTCACTAATATTCGCTGTGTAGAGAGCAACATCACCTCAACTGAAGAGCAGCGAAGCACGGACTGGATGAAGTTCCAATCCTTAAAGGACTTCCTAGACCCAACAGACCAGAGCAAAACGCTTGAAGGCTACCCTGCCCCTTTGCGTGCGACTTTCATTGCAAATAAAAAATAGCTTGTAGTCACTCTCAACTCAAAACACTCGCTCATAAAAAAAGCCTGAAAGCATAAAGCAATCAGGCTTTTTAAGTATTGATTAGCTAAATCAGTCGAAAGGATGTCTCAGCACAATCGTCTCAACACGATCAGGGCCGGTTGAAATAATATCAACAGGCGCTTCAATCTTCTCTTCAATGTACTTGATATAGCTTCGAGCATTTTCAGGAAGGTCTTCTAGTTTCTGCACACCTAAAGTGCTTTCTGACCAACCAGGTAGCGACTCAAATACAGGTTCCAGATCTTCATAACCTCGACCATCAAGCGGTGGGCGTGTTAATTCTTCACCCGCTTTAGTCTTATAACCTACACAAACCTGAATCTCTTCAAGACCATCTAGTACATCAAGTTTGGTCAAACAAATACCAGACACCGAATTGATCTGAATAGCATGACGTAAACCAACCGCGTCAAACCAACCACAACGACGTGGACGACCAGTGGTTGCACCAAACTCATGGCCTTTCTCGGCAAGATGACGACCTTGATCATTAAACAACTCTGTTGGGAATGGACCAGAACCAACTCGAGTTGTATAAGCTTTAGTAATACCCAGTACGTAATCAAGGTACATAGGACCGAAACCACTACCGGTCGCCGTGCCACCTGCGGTCGTATTTGAAGATGTTACAAATGGGTAGGTACCGTGGTCAATATCTAGCAAGGAGCCCTGGGCACCCTCAAACAAGATATTCTCACCCGCTTTACGGTATGCGTGAAGCTCGTCCGTGACATCAACCGCCATCGGTAAAAGAACCTTCGCCATCTCAAGCACATCATCAAGCGTCTTTTGATAATCTACAGGCTCAACTTTGTAGAAGTTTTCCAATACAAAGTTGTGGTATTCCATAATTTCTTTAAGCTTTTTAGCAAAGTTTTCTGCATCAACCAAGTCACCTAACCTTAGACCTCGACGAGAAACTTTATCTTCATACGCTGGGCCGATTCCGCGACCAGTCGTACCGATCTTATCAGCACCTTTCGCTATCTCTCGCGCTTGATCAAGCGCAACGTGATAAGGCAAAATTAATGGGCAAGCCAAACTCAGCTTTAAGCGCTCCTTAACCGGCACACCTTTTTCTTCAAGTTCAGTCATTTCCTTGATAAGAGCATCAGGAGCAAGCACGACGCCATTACCAATCAGACAAGTAACGTTATCACGTAGAATTCCGGAAGGAATCAAATGTAATACTGTCTTTTCCCCGTCAATTACCAGTGTATGACCGGCATTATGGCCACCCTGGAATCGCGCTACCGTCGCAACCTGATCTGTTAATAAGTCAACGATTTTACCTTTGCCTTCGTCACCCCATTGGGTGCCCAAAATGACAACATTCTTACCCATAACTTCTCTTCTCATAGAAAAAGCACAATGCTTTTATTGCTAATTGCCAGCTAAACAAGATACTGACAAGCCTTTAAACTGAATGGACCGCTATCTTAGCCGCCCGAAATAACACTAGCCAACAGGCTCAAGAGCCCATTGTTGATCTTTTAATACCAGCTGTTTGCTACAAGAATACCCTTTCGCAGTATCTGCAGCATTTAACGCTTGAACTACCTGATAGGACTTACGTAGCGCTGCTACCTCACTATGCAATTTTTTATCATCAGACAGAGGTGCAAAGACTCTTTCCTTTTCAGGCGTTTCTGCAGCCAAGCTAGAGACTTTCAAAATAGCTTTTAGATCTGCGCTAAAGCCGGTAGCAGGACGCGAACGTTCGTCCCGACCATGATCAAAACCTTTACCGATATCATCGTAGCGGCCACCTTTCGCTAAGGCATATCCATAACCCAAGCTGAACGCTGAAAACAAAATACCAGTATGATAGCTGTATCCACGTAACTCACAAAAATCGATCCCGATTTCAACACCATCAAAACGAAGCTGAATTTGATCAATAATTCTCTGCAGCTCAGCAATAGCGGAAACAATACCTTCGTTAGCGCTTAGCTTTAAACGCTCAACACTTTGACGAATTTTTTCTAGAGACTCAACACCACCACTTAGGTTGGCAATATCTCTAATAAGTAAAATTATCTCTTTATTTGCATCATCTGCTTGAGCTAAAGCGTCCAATTCAGGTATAGATTTTCGACTAAGTGCATCAAACACTTTAATTTCAGTACTTTCATCAAAGCTTGCAGATTCTAACAGCCCTCGGTAAATTCCGACATGCGCCAGATCAATATGTATACGACCTACCTGAGCGGCATTTAGCGTATCTAGCATCAAAGAAATTACTTCAAGGTCTGCCGCCTGGCTTTTCTCACCGAATAATTCACAGCCAATTTGCATCGGACAGCGGTTAGTAAGCATGTGTGCAGGTCTAGTATGTAGCACGGTGTCTGCATAGCATAGTCGGCTAATACCGTTAGTTTTAAGCATATGCGAGTCAATTCTTGCTACCTGAGGCGTTATATCAGAGCGTACCCCCATCAAACGGCCTGTGAGCTGATCGGTCACCTTAAACGTCTGTAAATCTAACTCGTTTCCAGTCCCCGTCAACAATGACTCTAAATACTCTATAAGCGGCGGTGATACCAGCTCGTAACCATAGGAAGCATAAATATCGAGCATCGACCGGCGCATCTGCTCTACTTTCCACGCTTCTGGTGGCAGCAGTTCATCAACCCCATCTGGCAGTAACCAGCGTTCAGACACACTCATGCAAATTCTCTCTTATGGACAGTCTTATCAAACAACATTATTTCAGCAAAATAAGGGCTGAAATTGGCCTTCAAATTCTAGAAGACCCAAAAGCACGCGATTTTACAGTTTTATTGCGCACAAAAAAACCAATGTTTGCAAAAAGCATAAAAAAACGCGAATAGAACTTATCTATTCGCGTTTTGATAGAGCGAAATTAACTTAGATTACTTCGCGTCAGGCTTCTTCATATACTTAAAGAAGTCGCTATCTGGTTTAAGCAGCAAGACATCATCTTTACCAGAGAATGTATCTGTATAAGCTTTCAAACTACGCGTAAAAGAATAGAACTCTGGGTCCTTATTGAAGGCTTCAGCATAGGTGTTTGCAGCAATGGCATCACCTTCACCACGTATTTCTTCCGACTTACGATAAGCATCAGCTTCCAGTACAATCTTTTGACGATCGGCGTTTGCCTTAATACCTTCTGCTAGCTCCTTACCCTGCGAACGAGTTTCTCTTGCTTCCCGCTCACGCTCAGTCGCCATACGACGGTATACGTTTTTACTCAAATCTTCAGGCAGGTCAATTCCTTTCACACGCACGTCGACCACTTGAATACCAAACTCACTAACCGTTTGCTCATTTAGCTTCTTGGTAATGATACTCATCAACTGATCACGCTCACCCGATACCACCTCAGTTAAGCTGCGAGATGCAAATTCGTCTCGTAAGCCTTTGTTGGTTGAGTTCGCCAACAAGGTCGTGGCTTGCCAACGATTACCCGCTGTTGCCTTGTAATAAGCTTTAACATCGACAATCTTCCACTTAATGAAAGAGTCAACGATTACAAATTTCTTACCCACGGTAAGAAAACGTGCTGGCTGTGCATCTAAGGTTAGA
>NZ_LWGE01001139.1:0-6849 GCF_001635315.1 Oleiphilus sp. HI0123 | reverse complement strand
AGCCAGATCTGTAAAAACGATTGAAGATGCGAAGCATATTGTAAATCTTCGTGGAATAAAGCATGTCAAAGTTGGTCTTTTCGATATAGACGGCGTGATGCGCGGTAAATATATGAGCAAAGATAAGTTCTTTGCTGGGCTCGACAAGGGTTTTGGTTTTTGCGATGTTGTTTTGGGCTGGGACTCGAAAGATCAGTTATACGACAATGTCAGTTACACTGGCTGGCATACAGCCTACCCAGATGCCTCTGTACGAATTATTCCCGAAAGCTGTAGGGAGATTCCTTTTGAGCAAGGTACTTTACTTTTTATTTGTGAATTCGTAGGTGCCGCGGCAGTGCTCTGTCCGCGCAATCTTTTGAATAGGATATTACAAAAAGCAGACTCAATGGGCTTTTCTGCCAATGCAGCGCTAGAGTATGAATTCTTTCTATTTAACGAAACCCCAAAAAGCGTAAGAGAAAAAGGCTTTCGAAACCTTGAGCCTTTTACGCCGGATAACTTTGGTTACTCTGTTTTAAGGGGAAGCGTTCATCACGACTTATATGCACAAATCCTTGGGCTTGCGGAGGAAATGGATTTTCCGATTGAAGGTCTACATACAGAAACCGGGCCAGGTGTTCTTGAGGCTGCGATAGCTGTTGATACCGCACAAAATGCCGCCGATAAAGCGTCGCTATTTAAAACTTTCATTAAAGTATTGGCCCAAAAAAATGAATTGATGGCCACCTTTATGGCTAAGTGGTCGGCCGACTACCCAGGCCAAAGCGGCCATATTCATATTTCCTTAAACGATGCGAAGACAAATGAGTCAGTCTTTTTTGATCAAAGTAAAGATTATTCGATGAGTGATACTCAAAGGCATTTCGTTGCGGGTCAGCAGTTATTGATGCCAAAGTTCTTGTCATTGATTGCGCCAACGGTTAATAGTTATACGCGACTAATTCCAGGCTTTTGGGCGCCAACCGATGCTACATGGGGCGTTGAGAATCGTACTTGCTCGCTGCGCGTTATACCTGGTTCAGCGAAGTCGCAGAGAGTCGAGTATCGTTTAGGCTCGGCAGATGGTAACCCGTATCTAACCTTGGCAGCGGCGCTTGCTTCAGGTTTGTATGGTATCGAGCACAAACTTGAACCGACACCAATGGTTGTTGGTGATGCGTATTCACAAACGCATCCCAGCGCATTAAAACTTCCTGCAACACTTTGGGAGGCGGCGCAAGCTCTAAAGGAGTCTAAAGAGGCGAGAGGCCTATTTGGCGATGCCTTTGTAGAGCATTTTGCATCGAGCCGAGAATGGGAAGAGCGAGAGTTTCGCAAGCACATTAGTGACTGGGAAATGGACCGGTATTTCGAGATTATTTAACTAGAAGACATATTATGGCTAGAAAACTGAAAACCTATTCGCCAATTGATGGCTCTCTATATGTTCAAAGAGAGTTGGTTGGCGAAGAGCAGATGCTTGAAGCGGTGCTGCTTGCAGATAAAGCGCAAGATGACTGGGCTTTGGTACCCTTGGAAAAAAAGAAGCACATTTGTTCGTTAGCTGTAGAGTGCTTTGAAGAAAAAAAAGAGCTTATAGCTGAAGAGCTATGTTGGCAAATGGGACGACCGATACGATATGCAGAAGGCGAAGTTTCCAGTTTTGCAGCACGCGCCCGTCATATGATCTCAATATCTGATCGATGCCTTGCGTCAAACGAGGTTGACGATAAGCCTGGGTTTAAGCGCTTCATTAAAAAGTGTCCGGTTGGAACGGTAGCAGTTCTAGCACCATGGAATTACCCTCTACACACACCGATCAACTCTATTATTCCAGCTTTATTAGCTGGTAACTCGGTGATCCTAAAGCATTCAGCCCAAACACCTTTGTGCGGTGAACGTATTGTAGAGGCTTTTGCCGACGCGGGTCTTCCTCAGGGCGTATTACAATGCCTTCATATGAGTCATGACACAGCCAAGACTATGCTGGAGCAACCTTCCATAAAGGCTGTGACCTTTACTGGTTCTGTCGAGGCCGGTAAAGATATTGAAAAAGCATGTGCAGGTAGGTTTATTAACCTAACGCTTGAGTTAGGGGGCAAGGATCCGGCCTATATTCGTAGTGATGCTGACCTTGAATATGCTGTTGAATCAACTGTAGATGGTGCTTTCTTTAATTCCGGTCAGTCGTGTTGTGGGCTCGAACGGATTTATGTTCATCAGTCAATTTATAGTGCGTATGTCGAGCGCTTTGTAGAGCTTACTCGGGAGTATGTCCTGGGTTGCTCAAATGATCAGGCAACGACGCTTGGTCCGGTAGTCAATGCTTCGGCGGCAGCAAGAATACGCAAACAGATTCAAGGCGCAATTGATTCAGGTGCCAAAGCCAATATCGATGTCACAAATTTCCCTCTTGATCAGAATGGTACGGCCTATCTAGCACCTCAAGTGCTGACGAATGTTGATCACTCGATGTCAGTAATGCGTGATGAGACCTTTGGTCCAGTTGTGGGGATAATGGCTGTTAGCTCCGATGAAGAAGCAGTAAAGCTTATGAACGACAGTGACCTGGGATTGAGTGCAGCTATTTATAGCAATGACCTAGAGGCTGCGACTGCGCTAGGCGAAAAGATTGAGACGGGTACTTTTTTTGTTAATCGCTGTGATTTTCTAGATCCCGAATTGGTGTGGACAGGGGTGAAAAATACCGGGCGTGGTTACTCTTTGTCTGTGCACGGCTTTGATAATTACATCCAACTAAAGTCTTACCATATAAAATCTATTTGAGAGTAATTGACTATGCATATATTGGAGGGGAACTGGAACTACCCGAATCAGATTATTTCGGGCGCCGGTCGTTTGGCTGAGCTCGCTACTCAGTGCCAGGAAAAGGGATTTGAACATCCTTTAATCGTGACGGATCCCGGTCTTTCGAGCTTACCTATTTGTGATGAACTCAAGCAGACACTTGAGCGCGCAAACATTAAGTTTGATGTTTATGATCAGGTATCAGCCAACCCGAATCAAGAAGATGTGTGCCGCGGTGTTGAGCAGTTTAAACGCTCAAAGCATGACTCAGTAATCGCTTTTGGTGGTGGCTCAGCACTTGATGCAGCAAAAGCAATTGCTTTAATGGTTGGGCAAGAGCTACCTATTTGGGAGTTTGAGGATGTTGGCGATAACTGGTGCAAGGTAAAGGAGGAGGGTGTTGCACCTGTTATTGCAATTCCTACAACAGCTGGAACAGGTTCAGAGGTTGGTCGTGCTTCTGTCATTACTGATTCAGAAAAACACCTAAAGAAGATTATATTCCACCCAAAGATGCTACCAGTGCTAGTGATATTGGACCCCAACGTAACGACAGGTTTGCCAGCTAAAATTACCGCTGCAACGGGCTTGGATGCCTTATCACATTGCCTTGAAGCTTTTTGCTCACCTTCTTACCACCCGATGGCTGAGGGTATTGCGCTTGAAGGTATGCGCCTGATTAAAGAAAATCTCCAGCTTGCATACGAAAATGGCGATAACCTAGAAGCGCGGATGCATATGCTGGTTGCTTCAAGTATGGGGGCTGCAGCGTTCCAGAAAGGTTTGGGAGCGATGCATGCTATCGCACATTCTATAGGTGCAACATATGGTGCGCATCATGGTCTTCTAAATGCTATTTTGATGCCTTATGTCCTCGAAGAGAATTATAGTGAAATCAAAACAAAGCTCGGGCGCGCCGCGAGATATCTTGACCTAGACGGAGGTTCCGCAGACTCGTTTATTTCTTGGGTCCACCAACTTCGAGCAGACCTTGGTATACCACGTACCTTAGATGAAATCGGTATCAACTTAGGCGATGTACAAAAATTAGCTGCCATGTCTGTTGAAGATCCTTCAGCTGGTGGCAACCCTATCCAGCTGTCGTCAGCTGATTATGCGCGCTTGATCGGAAATGCCATTCAAGGCGTAAATGAAACGCCTGGGGAAGGGGCGTAGGCTGCATAATGGATAACTATAAAGTCGCCATTTTGCAGTGTGATGACGTGCTAGATAAGTTCCGGACCGACTTCGGAAACTATCCGGGTATGGTTGAAGATTGCTTTACGCAGGTCTCGCATAGCTTAGAGTTTTTTACTTATGATGTGCGTAAAGGTGAATATCCTAAACAGATACAGGATTTTCGTTTTTATGTGATCACTGGGAGCAAAGCCAGTGTCTACGATAATGAGTTCTGGATAAGTAAATTAGTAGAGTTTGTGCAATGTCTGGATCGAGTATCGATACCTGTGTTTGGAATCTGCTTTGGTCATCAGATCATGGCTTTAGCAAAGAATTGTTCGGTTGAGAAATCTTCTAAAGGTTGGGGTGTAGGTGTTTCAAGTAATGAATTAACCAAGTGCGCCTATGACTTAGGCTTTGAGGGAAATGCCCTTAATATGATTGTTAGCCATCAAGATCAAGTCCAGAATATACCGCAAGAATCCAAGCTTCTAGCGACAAGTGATTTTTGTCCATACTTTGCCGTTCAATGGAGTGATTCCTTGATTAGTATCCAAGGGCACCCGGAATGGACTTGTGAATACTCTGAAGCCTTAATGAATGATCGTCGCGACCGAATCCCTGCTAATACAATTGAGGCTGGTCTAGAGTCCTTAGCGAAACCTCTGGATAACAGGGGTTTCCTAAGTGTAATTTCGAAATTTTTACTTCAGAAAGCGTGATGTTGGTTTTGGTGGCTGTTAATGTGCGTGACTTATCGGCAAGGTAGTTAGGGTGTCATTTAGCTCGCTTGAAACTGCCTGGTTTCTACCATTCAATTTTGCACTATATAGTGCCTTGTCTGCTCGCTCTTTCAGGCTATCAAGGGTTTCACTTTGAATGAAGGTCGAGGTACCAGCACTAATGGTTACAGGGATAATTTTGCCCTTATATAGGTAGGTGTGTTGCTCTACGCTCTGCCTGATTCGATCAGCAATTTTTAAAGCTTGATTGGCATCTGTATCATCTAGAATTAATACGAACTCTTCGCCACCGTAGCGAAAACACAAATCACTTCCACGCGCGCACTTTTTGATTGTCGCTGCAAGGTCGCGAAGGACGCTATCACCGGCTAGGTGTCCGTATGTATCGTTGACGTGTTTAAAATGATCAATATCAAGCATGAGAACGGAAAGAGGGGTGTTGTGACGTGTCGCTAGCTCTGCCTCTCTGTGTAAGCTGGCATCAAGTGCGCGTTTATTGCCGCAACCCGTTAACTCATCTCTAAGCGCTGATTGAAGTGCTGCTTGATATAGTTTTGCATTTCGTAAAGGAAATACCAAGGTGCTAGCCAGGCGCTCGATAATGGAAAGTTCTTCTTCAAGAAAGCGCTTCTTTCTAGAAAAGGTAATTGCGCCTAATTCTGTTTCGTCCATGGTGAGGTTGTACTGGCAAGAATGTACACCAGATTTATCACCAATTGTGATAGGGCTCTGATTGGAAGCTTCATGTTTCATTTGATCAAATGACACCAAAGTCTGGACTTCACTCGCAAACATATGAATGATGTCACTACAATCTAGCGTGGTTTGGAGGCGGCGAGTTAAGCGAGAAATAATATCGTTATTGTCGCTAATTGATTTATTTAGATCGCGATAGGTAGATACTATCTTAGCCTTATTAAAATCAATTGTTGTATCGTTTCGTTCGTTACCGCTCATCGTATGGCTCCACAATAATGTTCCAGTATTGTTAATTAATACAAATTGTGGGCCAAGCCAGAAAAACAGCTTATAAACAATGCTTTAGATGTGATTGAACAAACTATTGACGCGATTTGTTGCGTTGCGGCTTGCCGGTTCGTCAAAAAAATGTCTCAATATTCGGCCTCTAAAGGCCGTCACGGCAGTGCGTCGCCACTTGCTTCGTCGATATTCTCAACATATTGATAGAAATAGCGCCTTGAACCGTAGATAATAGCGAAAATTTTTGAAAACCCATTTATTAGTTTTGGAGCACTTTCTGAGCAATGCGCTTAAAGTCCATTAAGTTAGCCGGATTTAAATCTTTCGTAGATGCGACGACGGTTCCTTTTTCTACCAATATGACCGCTATCGTTGGGCCTAACGGGTGTGGTAAATCAAACATTATCGACGCTGTTCGTTGGGTGATGGGTGAAAGTTCGGCAAAGAACCTTCGTGGCGAGTCGATGACTGATGTTATCTTTAATGGCTCTACCGGTAGACAGCCCGTCGGACAAGCATCGATCGAGTTGTTGTTCGAAAATCAGGAAGGCAAGCTGAGTGGTGAGTATGCTTCATTCACTGAGATATCAATAAAGCGGAAGGTCACAAGAGAAGGTAGCTCTCAATACTACTTAAATGGCACTAAGTGCCGAAGAAGAGATGTTACTGATATTTTCCTCGGTACGGGAATGGGGCCTCGATCTTACGCAATTATTGAGCAGGGGATGATATCCCGCTTAATCGAGTCCAAGCCTGAAGAGCTTCGCGTATATCTCGAGGAAGCAGCAGGAATATCCAAATATAAAGAGCGTCGCAGAGAGACAGAAAACCGTATGCGTCGAACTCAGGACAATCTTGATCGCTTGGCCGATATTCGTGAAGAACTTGGTAAGCAGCTTCAGCACCTTAAACGGCAAGCAAATGCAGCTGAACGTTATACTGAATTCAAGAAAGAAGAACGTCTACTCTCTGCAAAACTTCATTTTGTATATTGGGATCTTCTCGATCAGGACCTATCGGGCAAGTCCGATCTGTCTGTTAAATATGAAAAAGAAATAGAAGATGCCGTTATTGCTAAGAATAGCAATGAAAACAAAGTGGATGTGCTGCGTACTGAACTTGAAGACAAGCAAGAGGTATTCAATAAGTTTCAGGC
>NZ_LWGE01001138.1:0-2193 GCF_001635315.1 Oleiphilus sp. HI0123 | reverse complement strand
GCTCAACATCCGCTTCGATATCGTCGCTGCGGAAACAAAGGTGGTGAATGCCACCGCCTTTCTTTTCCAAGTATTTCTGCACAGGGCCTTCACCGTTAAGCGGGTGAATCAATTCAATGCTGGTTTTCTCAACGTCTAAAAACGCAGCACTGGTTTTTGCTTCAGGTACATCTTCCTGACCTTTCAGGTTCAAGCCGAAGTCTTCTGCAAAGCGCTCTATGGCTTTCTGTAAATCTGGCACTGCTATCGCAATGTGGTCTAAGCCTGTAATCATTGTTTATTCTCCTAAATATTCGCCAAAAACTCAGTGCAAGCTTTGGTTTGTCTGTCTTTTATCTGCTCGTCTGTTTCAATAACGATTTCTTCATCAGGAACAATTTTGAACAGTGGCTGACCCTTCTTAATAATGGTGCCGTCGTCTTCAAGCAGCACTTTAGCAATGGTGCCAGAGAACGGCGCAGCTATTTTATTGAACATCTTCATGACTTCAACGATATAGAGCGGATCTCCCGTCTCAAAGTGCTGGCCTTCCTCAATAAAGGGAGGCATATCAGGCGCTTCGCGCGAATAGAACATACCGCCTGAGCTGGCGAGAATCTCATCACTTTTCGCGACAGGTGGTGGTACTAGGACCTTCGCCATCGCTTCCTGATAATCTTTATTGGTTAAGTTCTCAGGAATGACTAAGCTCAGGTCATCAGCGACTTTCAGTTCGAAGAAACCTGTCTTGGCGGCTATGTATGGCAGTAATAGTAGTACTCTGCAGCCAGCTTGATAGCCTGCGTGGGCAGCTTTGATTGCGGCCCAGGTCGCTGTATCAAAATCGCTGTGCTTGGCAGCTTTTAGGGCTTTGTCTAAGTCGTTGAAGTTGCAAATATCCAGTTTTTCTTCAAGTGTGCTATAGAAGGAAAGTGCATCGCTGAGGATTTCCTGGTCATGATCCCAGATCATGGTGGCCGCTGGGTTCTCTCGCTTGTTTCCCGGGTGAAAGTCCATGTTAAGGAAATGATAAGTTTCATCCAGAACTTTAATCGGGTTTTCTATCCAGGAGACCTTGCCCTTCTTATCAACCGAGAAGTGAGTTTGATGCATGGCCAACCAGCCGGATAACAAATGCGGTTCAAGCATTAAGTGCTCAACCGGACGTGTAAGCAATAGGTGTTTGCGTTGCAATACGCTTTGCATTGCAGTCTTGTCGTCCTTGGATTTAAGGCTAGCAATATTTGCTTGGCACACTTCAGCATAAACCTGGTTCAGGTCGTATTGCTGTGCCTGTTGTTTTAACGCGCCTACAGCCGTTAGATAGGGAACGATAAACTGGGTTGTTGGTTTCGCATGAATATTGTTGCCCATTATCCAGTTGACCAAGCCGTAATGGAATTCAAGGTTGGTGCCTAGATCCTTACCTTCCAGCTTAGTGCGGCGAAGTACTTCAGACATTTGTTCAAAGCTTTCCAGACGATTGTTGCCAACAGTCAGGAGTAGGGCGATATTACTATCGTAAGCACCGGCCAAGTGATAGGACATGAATACATCGGTATCAGGGTTGTGAAGACTAATACCCTGGTCGTCACGAATTTCGCCATCAAGCGAATCTGACCAATGTTCAATCAAACCACCTGCATGGGGTGCCAAAGCTTGGTTAGTTGCATTAAGGCGGGCTTCAACCGAAGCATTATGACGCAATACGCGCTCGGGCTTGGGTAAGCGCTTGCCGTGTGCAGCGAGTAATACCATGGCCTCGACCAATGAGTGCACCGTAAAACTGTCATCAGCGTTGTCGGGGTTGACGAATTTCAGGCTATAACAGAGCTCTGTAACGCGGTGTTCAACCTGAATTCGGGTGTTCATTTCCATAAAGAAGTGTTTGTCGCGGTCAACGATACACTCGAAGGTGGATACGTTGTCCAAGCCTACTGCCTGACCAAATACTTCGGATTCTTTTTCCATCGCCTGAAGGGTTTTGATCTCCTGGCTAAGGATTTTAGATTCGGCTTCACTACCGCGATGCAAAGATTCTGTAAGCGCATGCTGTAAATCTTCGGTCGTAACCGATATTTCCAGCAGCTTTTGCTCATGCATCTGCAAAGAGCAATCACGACCGCCCAAAGCCAGTGCCCATTCACCATTACCGATCACCTGGATTTCCTGGTGACGGGTGGTTTCGATATTCAACTCGACAAGAATATTCTT
>NZ_LWGE01001137.1:0-5450 GCF_001635315.1 Oleiphilus sp. HI0123 | reverse complement strand
GCAGCAATATCTGATGGTCAGTACAAAAAGGGTGAGAATGCCCTTCTGAAAGCTTTGTCGTTTGATGAAAAGAATATTCGGGTTCGCCTTGCTTTGGCAGATTACTACCGTAGTGGCCCAGGAGCGAATAAAGGTAAAGAATGGCAACAGCTAGATCAATCATACAAGCTAGATAGTTCAGATCTTCAACTGTTAAGAAGCATTGTAAGTTTCCACTTGCGTCATGACGGAGCGAAGAAAGCTGAAGAATTTATCGCCAGTGCGTTGAAAGCTAAACCAAGAGATTATGCGACCAATTTAGTAGCCGGTTACTTCTCGCTGAATCAAAGGAATATATCCACAGCGTTAAAACGTTTTACTATGGCTGCAGAGGTAAACAAGGAAGGTGAAGGTTATCTAAATGCCTTGTTTGCGAAAGGAAAAGCTGAGATATCTTTAAGTAAAGGCGATTCAGCAAAGCAAACGTTTAATGAAATTATTCGGGTGTTCCCCGAAAGTGAGTTGGGTTATAAAGGTTTGCTATCTGTTTATCTTATCGAAGATCAAGGTGCCGAAGGACGTAGTAAATTAGAGTTCTTCGCAAATAGTAATGCTCAGCTAGCGCCATATTATGTACTGATTCAGGAGTCGATCTCACAGCAGAATGTATCGGATGCTAAAGCGTATCTTGAAAAAGCGAAAGCGGCTCACGGAGAAGATGGAAAAACCAAGCGTTTAGGTGATGGAATTAAGTATGTTGAAGCCTTAATTGCAATGCGTAAGAGCGATTTCGCTACGGCGCGTACCAAAGTCGCTGAGGTTCTAACGAGTGAACCGGATAATATGCGCTTATTGTCTTTTTTAGTTGATCTTGAGCTGAAGGCTGGACGTGTTAATGAGGCTGAGAAAGTACTTGGTCAAATAGAGGCTATTAATGATAGCCACCCTGTTGTGAACATATTGCGCGGTGATATTGCGCTATCCAAGAATGACTATTCAACAGCGCGTAAGCTATTGATGCAAAGCTGGGGAAATGCACCCGTAGATTCTACAGCTGAAAAACTATATCGAGTGCTAGGTGTTTTGGGTGATAAGCCTGCCCAAAACAAGTTCCTTCAAGATTGGTTGGTTAAGCTACCTAACAGTACCCCAGCGCTTATGTATCAGTCCTTAGCTTATCAGCAGCGGGGGCAACGTATAAAAGCGGTTGAAGGTTATGAAAAAGTTCTGAAAATTGCGCCCAATAACGTCATGGCTCTGAATAATCTAGGGTGGATCTATTTTGAGAAAAAAGATTCGAGGGCGTTAGAGCTGTTAGCTAAAGCTGTAGACTTAGCGCCGGAGAGTCCAGCCGTTCTTGATAGTTATGGTTGGGTACTCGTTGATAACGGGAAGGTTTCTGAAGGCTTACCTTATCTAGAGAAAGCACATAAGCTCGCTCCGGAAATGGAAGAAATTGAAGAGCATTTAAACGCTGCTCGAGCCAAGCAGTAACCCTTGAGAAAAAGCCTGCATGAAGCAGGCTTTTTTCTTACTCCTATGAGTGTAGCGAATAGGGCTATTGCTCGTGGGTATTAATTCCAAACTTTTCCGTCAGGTTATAGAGTGTCGGCCTAGTAATTCCGAGTAGTCTAGCTGCTTGCGCCATATTATTCTGTGCGGCATGAATAGCTTGTGTGATTGCCGTTTTTTCTGCTGCGTCTCTTATTTGGCGAAGATTAAGCGCCTCTTCAGTCGCACAAGCATCATTTGACAGCTCAAGGTCTGAGCTCGTGACAAGCTTATCATCAGCCATGATGACTGCCCGCTTTACTTTGTTAATAATTTCTCGAACATTACCTGGCCATTCATAGCTCTTTATTGCTCGCATCGCATCTTCGTTAAATGCTAATGTCGGACGGTTCATTTGTTGAGCGAAAGTTTTAAGCAAAGCTTGTGCAATGATAATCGCATCACCGTCACGCTCCCTGATGGGGGGGATATTGAGAGAAATTTCACTCACTCGATAATAGAGATCCTCTCTGAATAAGTTTTGGTCAATGAGTTGTTGGACATTCTGGTGGGTTGCGCAAACAACTCGAACATCTACGGGTATCGGTTTAACGCCGCCAACTCTTTCAATCACTCTTTCCTGAAGGAAGCGTAATAGCTTAACTTGAAGCGGCATCGGCATGTCGCCAATTTCATCAAGAAATAAAGTGCCGCTATCTGCGAGTTCAATCTTTCCTTGTTTGGTTTGGGTTGCGCCAGTAAAAGCACCTTTCTCGTGTCCAAATAGCTCGCTTTCAAGCAGGTTTTCAGGAATTGCTCCGCAGTTAATAGCGACAAACGGGTTATCTTGCCTTGGGCTAACTTGATGAATTGCTTTCGCGAGTACTTCTTTTCCTGTCCCGGTTTCACCTAATAAAAGGGTCGTCACATCAGCAGGTGCTATTTTTTCTATCATTCGACAGACTTCTAGCATCTTGCTGCTACTCGCTATAATGCCCGCTAAGCGTGATGAGGATGAGCCTGTTGATAGTTCTTGATTTTGCTTCTCCAGCTCATGCATGCGGAAGGCTCGATCAACAATAAATGAAAGAATATCGGCATCTAAAGGTTTTTGGAAAAAATCACTTGCGCCCAAGCCAACAGCTTTGACAGCATTTTCTTTTTCCTCCCGTCCAGTAACAACGATTACTTTTGTTGTTGGGGCTAGCCTTAGTATCTCTTCGAGCGCTTGAAAGCCTTCGCTTGAACCGCCTGGGTCTGGAGGTAGTCCAAGATCCAGTGTCACGACTTGTGGCTCTTCACGACGGAGTATGGACAACGCAGCTTCCCTGTCTGATGCGAGATGTACGTCAACGCCTTCAAAACACCAACGCATTTGGCTTTGTAGGCCAGGATCATCTTCTACAATTAAAAGTTTTCGTTTCACGTTTAATTACCCGTACAGTCTTTGAAATAGCATTGAAATTTTACCCTTGAATTAACCTTTAGCCAGAGGAATTTTTAAGGTGAAGCAGGTGCCTACTTCTATCTGGCTCGTGACGCTGATTGTGCCGCCTAGTTTTCTTAAATATTCACGGCTTTGGTACACGCCGATTCCCATACCCGTAAGGCCTTTGGTACTTTCAAAAGGCTTAAATAATTGGTTCTGAATGAACTCTTCGCTCATACCAATGCCGCTGTCTTGTATAAAAAGAAAGATATGCTCGGAAGTTTGCTTGCTGGCAATGGAGACCTCTCCTGCTTTGTCGGTCGCATCTATGGCATTTTGAACGATATGCCCTATTGCGGAACGCAGTTGTTCTTTGTCTGCATGTATCCATATTGGCTGCTCAAGTGCTTCTAAAGACGGGGATGGGCTAGATTTTTTATGACTTTGGTAGATCTCTAGCAATATTTCACCTAGCTCAACGGAAGCTTCCTCATTGTTCTGGTTTGGATTATGAATTTGCTGTAGCAGGTGATCCATTTTCTCGACTGTATGGCTTGTCGTGCGAATCATATCGTCAACAAAAGCAGGGTTGGATTTGTGCTTTTCGGCATTCTTAACGAGCAAAGATAGCTGCGCGATAATGGTCTTTATATCATGAACCAGAAAGGCAGATGCTTTATTTACCGCTTCGAACTGCATGGCAGTACCTAGCTTTTCCTGAGAGTCACTTTGAACAATGTAGCTACATGCTTGCTGAGAAACAATTTTCAACAGGTCGTAATTCTCCCAGTTTAGGTCAATCGTTGCGATGGGTTCACATAGCAAGACTAATCCGGATAGGTTTTCACCGACCCCAAGGGGCAGAATCAGCCATGGGTGCTCGAGGTGAAGCATGCTTTCCGGAATTTCGATCAGCTTATATTTGCTTGGGTCTAGCATGTATTCATCGAGGTTGATGATCCAGTCATTTTGGGTGAAGAAGGTTATTAGCTCGGAATGATGGTCGATGTCTCCGAACTTTGCATCAGGTAGGTGGTATTGTGCTTTGGGTTTGAATAAACCTTCCTCGTCTTTAATCCAGATCGCGCCCGACTGGCTCCCGACCAAGTCGCCAAGGATTTTTATCGCCTGTAGTGATGGAGGGTGGGAGGTATCTGTATCAGAAAGCGCGCGTGTACTCTTGATCCATTCGTCGCGATAGTCGTATTTATAGTCGAAAAAATTCTTACTAATAAAAACCATTATACGTGCGCGTAGAATTGGAGAGCTAATTAGAAGTATTAATGTTATTAGGCCGATTACGATAAACAGTATTCGTAGAGCTTCACCCCACGTGCCACCAAATACACTGATATAGTAGCCACCGGCAGAAATTAAGATAAGGTAGATTCCGGCGACCACCAGTGTTGTCGAATGGAAAGCCATTTGACGTGAGACGTGCATTCCGATGACTTGTTTTTGGTTGTTCATTAAAGTCAACGCGATAAAAGGAGCGGCCAGGGCATTAATTGCGCCGCGCGTTTCCCATAGTGGGGCGGATAACTCGCGAAACAAGAGTGCATCTGAATACATAAAGAAGTCGTAGCAGAACAGGGTGCCAATCGCGATGGTTAGGTATTTGATTCCGGAACGGCTATACATATTCGCGCTACGCCATACTTGTTCTAAAAGTAAAAGTGCGACGATAGAAAGTGATACCTGAAACAACAGAATCGAATAGCTGGACACCCATTGTGAGCCTGAGATACCTTGGGCCAAGGTAATAAAGACCATAGCAGCGAGCAGAGCGAGAATGGCCGAACTGAGATAAAAGCGGTCTCTGCCTTGTTGTTGGTTAGGAATGAAGCTAATCCCCAAGAGCGCGTAGAGAACGTCAAACCAGGCTGCATTGCGAATGAGTTCAAAGGTGTATCGTAGATAGAATGGCACATCAAAGCCTAAGCCTTGTGCGACCAATGCGCCCATCCATAAACTGCTTGCTAGCGCAGCAAGTAGTAAGGAACGATCAACGGATCTGCGTAAATACTTGCTAGCGATAAATACTGCGAGTAGCAGGAAGGCCAGGAGTCCAATACTATTTGAAATAGTTAAGAATGAAATATTCATTGAGCCGGTAGTGTGCCTGAACGTACTTATATTGGAGTGTTTTGAAAATCTGAACCTGATAGTACTTGATAGAATTGATAAATGAACAAAGATTCAGTCTGTTAGTTTTAGTGTAGCAGAGTCATGAGCAGAGTTATTGATTAAATCGCTTGGATTTGAGATTACCTAAGAGAAGTATGTTCTTAATTCAGGTCAAGCAAAAAAACCGGATTCGCTGGGATACGAATCCGGTAAATAGTGCGAGTAGTATCCATGAAAGTCTTTCATTGCTGATAATTGCACTTCGCTTATCAGACACTCAAAGTATTAGTCAGATCGCTCAAAAAACAAGCATTTTTTAATGATATTTTCTTCTAAGTTGGCGTGCTAACCTTTGATATGGTTTTTAGCCGACGAGAGATTAGCCTGTGCTGGAACTCCAGCACTTAGCGGTGTGGTTTGTGTT
>NZ_LWGE01001136.1:0-2547 GCF_001635315.1 Oleiphilus sp. HI0123 | reverse complement strand
ATATAAGCCATACCCAGCTTATTTAGATATTCATTACGATCAGCTTTCATTAGGTTTATATCTAACGCGCCCGCCTCATTATCTTGATAAAGTGCAGCCAAAAACGCCATATAATGCTCTCCCTCCTTTACCATCAAAAGACTTGCAGCGCCAACATCCGGCCTAACTTTAGAAAGCAGATCACCTGGCAGCTTAACTTCGTAAACAACTGGCGACTCATCACCCTCGACTCGCACACTACGACTTCTAACCGCCTGCTGAGCCCAATAAAACGCAAGCTCCTTACTCTGTGTTAGGAATACCGGATCATGTGTCTCGGTGTAGTTATTACCAATCGTTGCCATAGTCTTCTTAGCAGCCTGATTCATAACCTTATCACCCGAACGCTTAAGCCCCGCACCATTAATAGAGGTAACCAGCGCAGACGAAGTACCGTGGTACCACACATCGCCGCTCGCGAAGCCATCTTTGCCGAGAAGGTCTTTAGCATCTTGCAGATAGGAAGGAGTGTCAATCATGATAAGTTGCCCTTTTTATAGGGTGCGCGGTGCGCACCAAAATACGTAGTGATGCGCATTGCGCACCCTATAAACTATAGTCTAAAGATTAAAAGGGGTTAGACNCACTGACTCTGCCCTCTTTTAATCTCCACAAAAAAGGCGACTCTAGAGTCGCCTTTTTCTAAACACATTAAGCATCTTTCAATAATACATTATCAAAAAAGCTTAACTAGCCAGTCTCAGATTAAGAGAACTGGTTAGAAGTGTTCTTAGCACCGCCTGCCTTAAGAGCACGCTCACCAGCAAAGTACTCTTTGTGGTCGTCACCGATGTCAGAACCTGACATGTTTTGGTGCTTAACACATGCAATGCCTTGACGGATCTCTTTACGCTGAACGCCAGCAACGTAACCCAACATACCCATATCACCAAAGTAGTTCTGAGCCAAGTTATCAACAGACAATGCAGTCGTGTGATAAGTTGGTAGAGTAATCAAGTGGTGGAATACGTTCGCTTCACGAGCAGTATCCGCTTGGAATGTACGAGTACGTTCGTCAGCAACTGCAGACAACTCAGACTCATCGTATTCAGCAGACATCAGGTTGTTACGATCGTATGCAGATACGTCTTTACCTTCTTCTACCCATGTATCATAAGTTTGCTGACGGAAGTTCAAGGTCCAGTTGAAAGATGGAGAGTTGTTATAAACAAGCTTCGCATCTGGGTGTACTTTACGTACGTCGTCCATCATGCCTTTGATCTCGTGTACAGTTGGTACTGCAGTTTCGATCCAAAGCAAGTCAGCACCAGCATTAAGCGCACCGATACAATCGAATACACAACGCTCATGACCAGTACCTGAACGGAACTGGTATAGGCCAGAAGGAAGACGTTTAGGACGAACAAGCTTGCCGTCACGGCTGATTAGCACATCACCAGGAGCTGTTTCTTCTGGAGTAACTTCTTCAACATCTAGGTAAGAGTTGTAGATATCACCAGAATCGCCCGGCTCGTTAACTACTGCGATTTCTTTAGTAAGACCAGCACCTTCAGAGTCAGTACGTGCAACGATGATACCGTTGTCAATACCTAGCTCAAGGAAAGCGTGACGCAATGCACGGATCTTAGCGTGGAAGTCAGCGTGAGGAACAGTTACTTTACCATCCTGGTGACCACATTGCTTTTCATCAGCAACTTGGTTTTCGATCTGTAGTGCACAAGCACCCGCTTCGATCATCTGCTTAGCCATTAGGTAAGTCGCTTCAGCGTTACCAAAACCAGCATCGATATCAGCAATAATTGGCACAACGTGAGTTACGTGGTTGTCAATTTGATCTTGGATTTCAGCAGCTTTTGCTGAATCGCCAGCTTCGTTAGCAGCGTCTAGAGCACGGAAAAGACCGCCTAGTTCACGCGCATCAGCTTGACGCAGGAATGTGTATAGCTCTTCAACCAACGATGCAACAGCAGTTTTTTCGTGCATTGATTGGTCAGGAAGTGGACCGAAGTCTGAACGTAGTGCAGCAACCATCCAACCAGAAAGGTACAAGTAACGACGGTCAGTCTTGCCACCGAAGTGCTTCTTGATAGAGATCATCTTCTGTTGGCCGACAAAACCGTGCCAGCAACCTAGAGACTGCGTGTACTTAGTTTTATCTTTATCAAATTCAGCCATGTCAGCGTTCATGATATCAGCAGTGTATTGCGCGATATCAAGACCAGTCTTGAATTTGTTTTGAGCGCGCATGCGTGCAATTGACTCAGGGTTGATTGCAGCCCAGCTATCACCTTTTGCTTCTACAACAGATGCTACTGCTTTGATCTCGTCTTGGTATTGTGACATTTTACGTATCCCTTATGTTTAGGAATGAAACCCCCTTCCTTTATATGCGACAACTCAACTGCAAATAACTTAGAAAGAAGCGTGATTTGAATTTCGAGCAGAATTCTAATTAAATGACAGGAATAAATGAAATATATAGTTTATATATCCGGTATACATGAAACTTATAAACCCAAGCATACCGCATTGATAAATAGTTTTTAA
>NZ_LWGE01001135.1:0-4886 GCF_001635315.1 Oleiphilus sp. HI0123 | reverse complement strand
TATATTATATGAAGACGAACACATTAGCTTATTAGCTAATTTCTTTGAAAGACACTCCAAGCCAACAAGTGAGGTCATTTTGGTAGATCCTGGGCGCGGCAAAAAAAACAAACTCAGCAAACGAATGATTGACTTTGGTTTTAGCTCAAGCCACTTTAAGCCTGAGCATACCGACTATTTAGAGGGCCAGTTCAAAGGCCATATTCTAAAGTTTTCACGCTAGCCGTAGGCTGCGCTACTCAGGTCAAAGCAGAGCTAATGCCACATAATCTTCAACGCAAGGTAGGGCGCAACAAAAAACACCAAAGTCATGACTTTGTACTGGCTTAGAAAGCTAAGATAAACAGGGGCCAGTTGCTTTTCCTCAAGATCAAACATCTTGCTGTGTATCGATGTAATGGCCTCTTTGAAAAATACCACCGCGATACTAGCCAGAGACAGATAAGCAAGATTAATCAAAACCGCCCAACCTAATAGTTCAGTAAGTTGCGTAATTGTCATCCCTCAGCCCTCCTATTACTTTGTAAATACAGAGAAAGCAGAAGCTTCCTAGGCCTTAATCAGGCACCACGCAGTATTGCTCTTCGAGGTGCCTGGTAGCAAAAACGGCAAGTCTTACTTAACAATATTCATCAGGTGAACATCGAATACCAGTACCGCGTTAGGCGGTATTGCTGGCGGCGAGCCCATTTCACCATAGGCTAGCTTAGAGGGTACTACAAAGCGCCACTTTGAGCCGACAGGCATCATTGATAAACCTTCCGTCCAACCGGGGATAACCTGATCTAATGCAAACTCAGCGGGTTCATTTCGGGTAATAGAGCTGTCAAAAACCTGGCCATCAATGAATGAGCCGTGATAGTGAACGCGTACAGTCTGATCAATACTAGGCTTATCGCCCTCTGCACTTTCCAGAATTTCGTACTGTAGACCTGAGTCGGTAACTTGTACGCCTTCTCGCTTGGCATTTTCATCTAAGAAAGTTTTGCACAAATCCTGATACTTCTCGGTACGATCTTTCTCGAACTGCATGCGCTTTTCTTTAATCGTGTCATAGGCTTCGTTGAGTTCGCTTTCGGACAAAGCCGAAGGTTCACCATTAAAGCATGCTCGCAAAGCCTGAATCGTTGCTTCAATATCCATTCCCTCGAAGCGGTTCTTTTGCATCTGACGGCCAAACTGCCATCCAAATCCATAGCTCACTTTCTGCTCGAACGATTGAGGTTTATCTTCAGTCTTCTTTGTCATATCTCTATATCTACTAGTCGTTAAGTTTGTTACTTGCCAATCGAAATGGTCAGTAGGGTAATATCTTAGATGTCAGCGGCCACTTCCAATTCCTCTAATCCCTTCTGTACATAATCCAGCAAACGCTGCATAGACGGCAAGGTGCGGCGGCAAGCCGTAAAGCCGAATTCTAACTGATCTACATAACTGACCAAAGTAATATTCAAGGCAATACGATCCAGAGGTATTGAAACGGGATACATCCCCTCTAGCTGCGCACCATTCCAATACTGTGTTTTCTTTGGCCCTGGTACATTAGAAATAACAACGTTGAATGCCTGAAGTTTTTCCGACAAACCCGTTAACATATTCAAACCAGCGGGTGCCAAGGTCAAAGCGGTATAATTGATCGCTTCTTCAAGCGACATCTGTGAGTATCGCTCTTTGGAATCTTTGACCGAATTTTTTACCATTTCCAAGCGTTTAGCTGGGTCAGCAACATGGGTTCCCAGGCTAGCAAGGATCATCGCAATTTGATTTCCCGCCGCACTATCATCTCGGCGCATAGACATTGGAACCATCGCAACTAAGGGTTTAGTGGGTAAGGAATGTTGACTAATTAAATAATTACGTAAGGCACTACCGCAAACAGCCAACACAACATCATTCAGTGTGGCGTCCATTTTCTTAGCCAAGGTTTTAAAGCGTTCTATTGGATATGACTGCGCTGCAAAACGACGCGAGCCTGTTATTGGCTTATTTAGAATACTGTTCGGCGCCTGAAACACAGAGACATAATCTGGATTAGATCGTGCCTGCCCTATAGCATGACTCACTTCTTTAATAAGCGTCGGCACCGTAGAAATTTGCTTCCCGGCCTCACCGACGATATTTGCCAGACTCTGCGCAATATTGGCATTATTAATATTTTCTGGACGGATCTTCTTCACTTGAGGCAAGGCCCACAAAGGCGGTAAACCACGAGCTTCAGGGTCTTCTGATAACAGCTTAGCTGTCATCCGCATTGCCGCCACACCGTCTAACATACAGTGGTGCGCTTTAAAGTACATCGCAAAACGACGACCTCGAATACCTTCAATCAAATGGCTTTCCCACATTGGTCGCTCTCGATCCATTAGGGCGCCATGCTTAACCGAAACCAAGGCGAGTAGTTCTCGAATTCTTCCTGGCTTTGGTAAGGCGCTATGACGAAAGTGATGCTCTAGATCAAACTGAAGATCTTCTTCCCAATGGTATTGGCCGAAGCGAGATTTTAAACGCTGATTAAAAGGCGCGATGGGTTGCTGAAAGGAACGCATATACTCAGCAAGCTCTGTCACATATTTTGGGCCGGCATCTTCAGGAAAGTGATAAAGGTGCAAACCACCCACATGCATTGGCTGCTGACGTTTCTCGAGCCATAAGAAAATCTGATCTGCTAAACTCAATGATTTCATAAAGATTCCATCCAAACTGTGAGTAAAAACGCGAAAAACTGCTCAGCCATATTTAAACTGTTTCCCCTGGCCAACTACAACTGGCACTCATCCTATGGGCCCAACAAGATTAAGTTTGGCGGCATCGCTATCAATAGTTATAAGCTACACATTCACCAAAGTGTAAAGAGCGCGCAAGGATACCCGAGATCGCCTATTCGGCATAGTGCTAAGACATATTCAATCTGGCAATATCACAAAAATTTATGCTAGTTTACAATTTTAGTCGAGATCAGAGTTTCGTCGAACCAACATCTCGTTTATAGGCTGTGCGTAAGTCGGCTTATCCCAATCAGGAACATCCAGCCATGGCGCTTAGTTACTTAGTCCCTAAAGACTGCATTGAAACTACTTATGAAATAAAGAAGAGTCGTTTTATCGCCCGGCATTTTAGTGTTACAGATAGAGAGCAGGCCATGCTAGCTTTGGCACAAGCTAAACGAGATTACCCCGATGCTCGCCATCATTGCTGGGCCTACCAAATCGGTCCACCTCATAGTCCGAGTTTCGCGGCCATGTCTGACGATGGCGAACCCGGTGGCACCGCAGGCAAGCCGATACTGAATGTCATTCAACATAAAGATATTGGCGATGCCATGATCATTGTGATTCGTTATTTTGGTGGTATAAAGCTCGGCGCAGGCGGATTAGTCAGAGCATACTCCCAGGCGGCCCAGCAAGCCTATGACGAAGGTGAAACAGAGTTGAAAGTGGAACTCGACGAATTCCAAATACAATGTGATTTTTCAGACGAACAGGCTATCCGACACTGGCTTTTTCAACATCAAGGCGAAGTCATCGGCACTGAGTATCAACAAGCCGTGACGATGAAGATAGCCATTGATGATCGACATCTAAGCGACTTGAGTGCTTACCTGCATGCACTCAAAAGCGCCTCTTTGATTCAGCCTTAAGCCCTCTAAGTTTTCTTCACTTACTTAGGCAGAAAACAGGAATTTACCACCACTTGCGATAGCAATAACGATCAAGCCCAGTGTCAGGTTAATTGCGACGATTTTACGGATTAGATTTAAGTGCGTCGCGGCATCAGGCCAACGATTCTCGCTCACTGCAGCTTTCATACGCTTAAATGGAACAAAGTATAAATGCCCAAACAATAAAAACATGATATAGCCTAGACCAAGCATCATATGAACATGCTTACCTATCGAAGCAAAGCCACCATATAAGGCAATCATGCCATGACCGCTCACCAATAAAACAGCAACTGCTATCCATACCCAAAAAAAGAAACGCTTAAAGGTATCTTGCCACAAACTTAGACGTAGCGGAGGTTCCAATAAGCTTGCTGCAACAGGACGAAGACATAGATAGGCGAAAAACATTCCGCCAACCCAAATTGTTGCAGCCAATATGTGGAGCGTAAGCGCGATGGCCATTGTGAAAACTCCTTTTAAATCGTCACCAGAAATCTACATACAAAGATAAGGGGGCTATTCTGTCACTTATTCACTCACAAATCGATTAGGCCAGAACGAAATATCTTCCGTATTTACTTCGCGGTGTGCAACAAACTAAAGGCCCCACGAATCTGTCCTTCCTGATAACCTACCGCCCTATCGTGCGGGTACTGTTCCGAGAGTGCCTTTTGAATATCTGTTGTTAGACTCTCTCCATGACACGACAAGCACATACCTTGAGTTGGAATAGCCTTCATCATACGAAAGGTACTCCCTTCTTTTTTCACCGCTGCTAACTGTGTAGCAGGCTTTCCGGCTTTGAGTTGCTGTTCAAAGTCAGCAAGTACTTTCGCCTCCCAGGCATCTGGCTTGTTATCAGGGTTACGTGTTTTAAGGCTGGTGCGGGAAACTGTCCATTTTCCTTGGCTATGTTTGCTGGCGATTTTTTCTGCATCCACAGAACAAGCCTCAATACCCTTGGTAAAGCCACCTTCTTTTACCGCTGCTTGCAGGCTTGATTTCAACTCTCCTGCAAATTGTTGAATCACTTGCTTACCTTCGCTTGCTAGGTCTGAAGCGGTTTCAGCACTGCTAGCACCAGCCCAGCCTAGTACAGGCAGCAACAAAGCAACAGATAATCTTTGACAAGATACTTTCATCATACTCTTCCTCTCATTCTGGCAAAACTTAGGTAAACCATCACATAGCAGCGATTATATTAGCATTGACTAATATAATTCAA
>NZ_LWGE01001134.1:0-5393 GCF_001635315.1 Oleiphilus sp. HI0123 | reverse complement strand
TTTAGGTTATCAGGGTCAGGTTGGTATGAGACAGATTTTAAAACAGGAAATAAGAAAAACCTGTGCAACTCAAAGAATGAGAATAGCTCTAAATCTAAAGGCAGTGAAAGCTCTTCAGCAGCCTGATAAAGTAGCGATTTAACAAAGATAATTAACAATTAATCAGTATTTAGAATTAAGTGAGAATAGTTTATGCGAAGCCATTATTGCGGTTCGGTTAATGAAGATAATATCGGTCAAGAAGTGACTCTCTGCGGTTGGGTTCACCGTCGTCGTGACCATGGGGGTGTTATATTTCTAGATATGCGCGATCGTGAAGGTATGGCTCAAGTTGTTATAGATCCAGATACCGAGCAGGCTTTTGCGTTAGCTGATCGTGCAAGAAGTGAATGGGTACTGCAGATAAAAGGCCTTGTTCGTGCTCGCCCAGAAGGCACCGTTAATGACAATATGCCCACTGGTAAGATTGAAATACTGGGTAAAGAATTAACGATATTGAATGAAGCAGAAACACCACCATTCCCGCTAGATGGTTACGTGGATGTAGGCGAAGACACTCGCCTAAAGTACCGTTTTATGGATCTGCGTCGTCCAGAGATGCTTAACAAGCTCGTGTTCCGCTCTAAGGTAACTAACTATATCCGTAACTTTTTGGATAAGTTGGACTTTATGGATGTTGAAACGCCTATTCTTACACGAGCTACACCAGAAGGTGCGCGAGACTATTTGGTTCCTAGCCGTACTCATCAAGGTAACTTTTTTGCATTGCCGCAGTCGCCGCAGTTATTTAAGCAGCTACTAATGGTGTCGGGTGTTGATCGTTACTACCAGATTGCTAAGTGCTTCCGTGACGAAGACCTTCGTGCTGATCGTCAGCCTGAGTTTACGCAGGTAGATGTCGAGTGTTCTTATATTGAAGAAGATCAATTGATGGGCATGATGGAGTCTTTAGTTGGCTCAATGTTCAAAGATTTGCTTGATGTCGAGCTTGGTAACTTCCCGCAAATGAGTTACGCCGAGGCAATGAGCCGTTATGGTAGTGACAAACCGGATCTACGTATTCCCTTAGAGATTGTGGATGTTGCTGACTTAATGGCAACTGTAGAATTTAAAGTATTTGCTGGGCCTGCAAAAGACCCTAAAGGCCGTGTTGCTGCGCTTAAGGTCGATGGCGGTGCATCATTATCTCGTAAGCAAATTGATGCATACACTGAGTTCGTTGGTATTTACGGCGCGAAAGGCTTGGCCTGGATCAAGGTTAACGAACTTGAAAAAGGCGCTGAAGGCCTACAATCACCAATTGTTAAGTTCTTGGGTGAAGATGTTGCCCTATCCATTATGGAAAAGGTGGGTGCTAAAAATGGCGATATCGTCTTCTTTGGTGCTGACAAAGAGAAAATTGTCAACGAAGCGCTTGGTGCACTTCGATGCAAGATCGGTGAGGACCTTGATCTTTATACTTGTGAGTGGGCGCCAATGTGGGTAGTGGACTTCCCAATGTTTGAGGAGTTAGATGACGGTGGTTTAACAGCTATTCACCATCCATTTACTGCTCCATCGTGCTCACCTGAAGAGTTGAAGCAAGATCCGGCAACCGCTTTGTCAAGAGCTTATGATATGGTCTTGAATGGTTGTGAATTAGGCGGTGGCTCAATTCGTATTCATGACGGCACCATGCAAAAAACTGTTTTCGAGATTCTTGGTATCGATGACGAAGAAGCCCAAAATAAGTTTGGTTTCCTATTAGACGCCCTAAAATATGGTTGTCCTCCTCATGGTGGTTTGGCCTTTGGTTTGGATCGTCTAGTGATGTTAATGACTGGCGCTAAGTCTATTCGTGAAGTGATTGCCTTCCCTAAAACACAAAGTGCAACCTGTGTGTTAACTCAGGCTCCTGGCGAAGTTGATAATAAGCAGCTTCGTGAACTTCACATTCGTGTTAAGTCTAAAGAAACTGAGAATAAAGCTTAAAATTTAAGCTTTATATCTAATTTGTGCGGTGAGAGTTTAGCTCTGCTAAACCCACCGCACTGATTTCTTTTCTTTTTATTAGCTGAACTTGATAAGTGCTTGATGAGCTAAAGCTTGGTTTGGTTTATCTATTTTTCTAAGGCAACTTCGATCCATTGGTGATGTTCTGTATCATAAGAGCCGTCCTTTACATTGGGAGTGCTTAGTTGTCAGTTTTTGATGCTCATTTTCATATAATTGATAGTCGATTTCCCTTAGTTTCTAATCACGGCTTCTTACCAGATGACTTTGATGTAGAACAATATCTTGAACGTGTCTCACTGCTTAATATCAAGAGTGGTGTCGTTGTTTCAGGCTCTTTTCAGGCTTTTGATCAGAGCTATCTACTTTCGGCGCTTGCCTTACTAAACTCAAGATCTAATAATTTTGTCGGGGTTACGCAGGTTCCACATGATATTTCTGATGGTGAACTATTAAAACTCGATGCTGCCGGAGTAAGGGGGGTTCGCTTTAACCTCTTTCGGGGTGGAAGTGAGCGGGTTGGCTATCTATGCTATTTCGCACAACGAGTTTATGACTTGTGTGGTTGGCATATTGAGTTATATATTTCATCTGAAGGTTTATATCATCTTCAAGATTTGATCAAGAATTTGCCTAAGGTATGTATTGATCACATGGGTATGGAGAAGTCATCGTTTCCTGTTGTAGATGATTTATTAAGGCATGGCGTTTATGTAAAAGTTTGCGGCTTTGGTCGAGTCGATTTTGACCCTATTAAGCGCCTTCAAGAGATGGTGCTGATTAATCCTAATGCTTTGATGTTTGGAACAGATCTTCCCTCAACGCGCGCTTTGAGGCCATTTAGAAATGAAGATTTGAGTTTGATTAAAGGCATTTTTTCTTCCGATTCGTACCAGAATATTACCTGGCATAATGGTAGGCGGTTTTACCGCCTTGATACTGATTAACAATCAAAAGGTTTAGAAGTATGTCCCTGATACTAGGTATAGATCCCGGCTCACGAGTAACCGGCTACGGGCTTATTTCGAAGGATAGGGGGCGTTTATCTTATGTTGCAAGTGGTTGTATTCGTACCGGGGATGGAGCATTTTCCGACCGTCTGTTAGTTATATTTCAAGCCGTTGGACAGCTCATTCAGCAGTATCAACCGGATCAATTTGCAATCGAAGAGGTTTTTATGGCCAAGAACCCTTCTTCAGCGCTTAAGCTTGGTCAGGCACGTGGCGTAGCCATTGTTGCAGCCGCGAATTCAGGGCTCGAAGTTAACGAGTATTCGGCTAGAAAGGTCAAGCAAGCGGTTGTTGGTAAGGGGGGGGCAGATAAGTCTCAAGTCCAGTTAATGGTTATGCACCTGTTAAAGCTTGAAAGCTCACCTCAAGCAGACGCAGCAGATGCTTTGGCAATAGCAATTTGCCATGCGAATAGTGAGAAGCTGTTGCTGCAAGTTTCTGGTGTTAGTCAAAGTCGCGGTGGTCGTATGCGGTAGTTATTGACTGATTTGCTTAAGGCGACAAAATGGGAAATCAATAGTAAATAAGGTAGATAATTTAGATGATTGGTAAATTGCTAGGAATAGTCGAAGAGAAGGGTGCCCAGAGTGTTTTATTAAATGTGTCGGGCATATGTTATGAAGTCGAGGTACCAATTTCTACGTCTTTTTCTTTGCCTGAGGCGGGCGCTAGCGTGAGCCTATATACTCATTTTGTTGTTCGCGAAGATGCTCAATTGTTATATGGCTTCTTGAATAAGAAAGACCGAGACATGTTCAGGGTTCTCATAAAGGTTAACGGTGTTGGTCCAAAGTTGGGGATAACTATTCTATCTGGTTTAGATAGTGCATCTTTAGCTCGCTGCGTAGCTGATGATGATGTTTCTACGTTGGTGAAGCTACCAGGTATTGGCAAGAAAACGGCCGAAAGGTTGTTGATAGAGCTGAGAGATAAGGTTAAAGGCCTTGTTCCTGAGGGTGGTGATGTGTCAATTTCTGAGCTTGATATGCCTCTAGCGCGTGTTAGCGATATCGAAGGTGAAGCCGAAGCGGCGCTGATTTCCTTGGGTTATAAGCCTCAAGATGCTGCGAAATCTATTAAATCAGTGCGTCATGAGGGGCAAACCCTAGAGTCTCTTCTTAAAGCTGCACTAAAAGGAATGTTGTAGCACCTGGCTTATAGGTCGGCGAGGTCTAACATATTTTTAACTTTAGTCCCTTGGATTGATCTGTAAACTGTCTTTCATAGTAAGTTCTTGGTGTGTCATTACGGCCACGCCCAGATTGATGTTTCCTGTTTGGAATGTACATGATTGAAGCAGATCGTATTATTGCCGCTCAAGCTGCCGAGCTTGGTGGTGTGAGTGAAGATGTTCAAGATAGAGCGATTCGGCCTAAGTCTTTAAGTGACTATGTTGGGCAGCCCGCTGTTAAAGAGCAAATGGATATCTTTATTCAAGCAGCCAGTAAAAGGCAAGAAGCGCTGGATCATGTGCTTATTTTCGGTCCGCCTGGACTAGGTAAAACAACGCTAGCGAATATTATTGCAAATGAGCTAGGGAGCAATATTAAGTCTACTTCTGGCCCTGTTCTTGAAAAAGCCGGTGATCTTGCTGCATTGCTGACAAACTTGGAAGCAGGAGACGTTCTTTTCATTGATGAAATTCACCGAATGAATGCTTCAGTTGAAGAAGTCTTATATCCGGCAATGGAAGATTATCAGCTCGATATCATGATAGGTGAAGGTCCGGCTGCAAGGTCTATCAAGCTCGACTTACCTCCCTTTACGCTTGTTGGTGCAACCACGCGAGCAGGTTTGCTCACCTCTCCGTTAAGAGACCGATTTGGGATCGTTCAGCGTCTTGAGTTCTACAATAACCAGGATTTGAGCTCCATTGTTAGTCGTTCAGCCCAGTTACTCGGATTAGAGATTGAACAGGGTGGAGCCGATGAGATAGCCTGTCGTTCCAGAGGGACGCCCCGGATAGCCAATCGATTGCTAAGGCGAGTAAGAGACTACGCCGAGGTTAAAGGTAATGGTGTCTTGGATAAGAACAATGCTGATAAAGCCCTAAGTATGCTCAACGTTGACGCAAAAGGCTTGGATCAAATGGATCGGCGCTTACTACTCGCGGTACTCGAAACATTTGCTGGCGGCCCGGTTGGCGTAGAAAGCATGGCGGCAGCAATTAGTGAGGAGCGAGGCACGGTTGAGGATGTCTTGGAGCCTTACCTGATTCAGCAAGGGTATTTGGCAAGAACGCAGCGCGGTCGTCTGGCAACACAAAAAGCATGGCAGCATTTTGGTTTGAAAGCACCCGCCGAACTCAGCGGCGGAGCGTGATATGACATGTTCTAGCGAAGCATTCAGTCTGCCAATACGCGTTTATATAGAGGACACTGATGTTGGCGG
>NZ_LWGE01001133.1:0-3926 GCF_001635315.1 Oleiphilus sp. HI0123 | reverse complement strand
TACGAATGACACTCGCGCCATAGTCGGCATTAGTCCCCAGACTAAAATAACCGTGTTTATCCATACTTGAGACTGTCACCATAAAACAATCCGGTGATATATGGGCAGTCAGCAAACGTCCAACCTGATGAAAATTAGTCGGTACAAACTGCATCCATGCTTCATCTTTTGACTCAGCCAGCGCTTGTCGGTCTGAGGCGCTTAAGAATAATGGCCTGGGCGAGATCCTCCCCGACAAAGACGGTTTAAGAAGCGTATTACGTAGATGTTCTGAGCCGTGCATGTAATACAAATTAAACGGCGCAACTCGCTCTTGTTCAGCGCATTCACTTAGCCAGCTAAGAAGTAGACGCGGCATGGCAACACTCATTCCCAGTATCAGGTTTGATACGCCAAGCATCTGCCCGGAAAGCTGCTCCTTGGAAATTTTCTTCGATTGATAAACGGCTTCAAGCATCTTGCTACTCCCCTTAAGATTCTTTTACTGTAAACCCAGTTTGAACAAACATTCTTAAGGCGGCGTGTTAGTTTAGTGAATTATTTCTTACAGGTGTGATTTCAGCTGCTTATGTCTTTTAAAAACCTATAGCTTTTTTGAGCAACATCAGCTTCAATATTGCACCAAATTAACGACCCTTCTAGCGTGAACAGCCAAACTATGAAAGCCCTAAGCATAAGCTCTCCACCAAACCTGGATAGCCTTGAACTGATAGAACAAGATCAACCAGCCCCGTTACCAGGCCAGGTAGGAGTAAGAATACGCTCCATTGGTTTGAATCGAGGCGACCTTCTATTCTGTCAAAACCGCTACTTTATCAAGCCAAACCCAGGAAGCAGGTTAGGCTTCGAAGCCGCCGGGATTGTTGACGCATTACCAGCTGACGGTAAAAGTAACTTTAAGCTAGGTGACAAAGTGGCCCTATGCCCAATGAGCTTTGATGTTCATTCACAAGGCACACTGGCAGAATATGGAGCCTATAACGAAGCATCGCTCATACCGAGCCCTGACTCGGTACCCGATGAACACTGTGGCGCAATCTGGATGGCCTACTTCACTGCCTGGGGAGGCTTGATTGAAGCGGGAGGCCTCAAACCGGGTGAAAATGTCGTTATCACCGCAGCATCAAGTTCCGTGGGTATCGCGGCTACCCAAATCGCCAACATGATTGGCGCAAACCCCATAGCCACCACAACTAGTCAAGAAAAGGCAGAAATACTGAGCCAACTCGGCGCACCGCATGTCATCGTCCAAGACAGAGATGATGAAGCTAACCTCAAATATGCCGAAGAAGTGATGAGCATAACCCAGGGAAAAGGAAGCGACCTGGTATTTGATGCCGTGGCAGGCCCTGGCACACATGGCCTGGTAAAAGCCTCAACACGAGGCGGTAGAATTGTAATTCAGGGAATGCTCGACAGGCGGCCCATGGATATTCACGCAGGTGTATTGATGAAGCGCTTGTTGACGCTAAAAGGCTATACGGTCGACCAGACACTAGAACAGGAGCAACAGAAGCAAAGAGCCATTACTGCAATTCGTCGCGGATTTAGCGAAGGTCATCTACAAGCAGTTATTGCTCAATCCTTTAGTTTGTCCGATTATCAGTCAGCTTTTTCAACCTTGTCTCTTAATAAGCATATTGGGAAAATTATTATCACGCCCTAGTAAGGAATGCTTTATACTGCCAGATATATAGACGCAAATAATAAAGATAAACCGGAAGGCCAGAATAAAAAATGCCTCATTACCATCAACAACTGCAAAGCCATGCTTTAGCTGACCTGACGAATAGAGCAAAGAGCGGCATATTAACCTATTTTGGTGTTTGGGTAATTCTGGCTTTTACCTTCAACCTTGATCAAGTCAACCCCAGCTTTCTCTATCTAAACACGGGGCTAATCATATTATTTGCTGCCTTGCGAATTGCTCATCTATTAATACTTAACCGTAGCCCCTCACCTAACATTCCCGTCTTACATCAATGGCTTGTCATCACTATTCTTGGTGCAGCACTTCATTGGGGCTGCATGTCGGCCTGGGTTATCTATGATGACAGTTTAACAGTGATGCAAACCGCTATTTTAATTATTACCCCCGCCTTCACTGTCGGCGGTGCTAGTACACTGAGCATATCTTCGGAAATCCGGACTCTCTACCCTATCTTTATGCTTCTGCCCGTGATTGGCGCCTTGATTCATGATGGCAGTACCAGCAACTTAATGTATGCCTTGTTATGCAGTATCTGCCTGACTTACATATTCACCTCTTCCAAAGCGAGCCATAACGACTACTGGTCTGCGATTACCAATCACTTGGTTGCAGAAGAGAGGGCTGAGCTCATGGAACAATTAAGCACCACAGATCCGCTCACACAGCTAAAGAATCGAATGTTCTTTGATAAAGAATACAGTAAAGAGTGGAAACGCTGCTCGCGAATGTCCTGCCCATTAAGTCTCATTATGATTGACCTGGATTTCTTCAAAAACCTCAATGATAACTATGGTCACATGTTTGGCGATGACTGTTTGAAGAAAACAGCCAAAGCGATCAACGATGAGGTTGCCCGACCTTCTGACTGCGTCGCACGCTACGGCGGTGAAGAGTTTATCGTTTTGCTACCTAATACAAACAAAAATGGTGCCGAGAATATTGCCAAGCGCATGCTTAAGGCAGTATCAGACTTAGAGTTCGAAATAGATGGTCAAGTCATCAATATTACCTGCTCCATTGGTGGTGCAACCACGACACCAAATTTTCGTAATGACCGAAGCGAGTTAGTAAAAGAAGCGGATACTGCACTTTATTACGCAAAAGAGCATGGTAGAAACCAATATTATGCACTTTCCTGAAGTCAGCACACGCCAGCTTAATTTATAAGTAGTACCAATTAGATATAGACCTGGCAACAAATACTTTTCCCAACTAACCAGCTAAATTCATTCGAAAGAAAATATAGCCTCAGCCAAAAGCTTTTTTTACCCTTTTTTTTCCTATATTATGGCCGGTTAATTATAGTTAACACCCATTTTTTTAGATTTTTTTCTACGTATTTACATTAGGAGATTCCCCTTTGTCTGGACAAGCATCAACGCTAATCTCGAACGCACGCGCTGTCGTCAGCCACGCGCAGAATGCCCTCAACACTTCTCTAAGCCATATCAAGCACCTGTGCTTGAACGAAACGGGCCGCCTTTCCGGGCATAAATTAGACGAATACCAGGTTGTATCCTATGACCTCGCCTACGCTTCTGCTGAAATTGCAGCCGCTAGCTCAATCTGTGATTACGCTGAAAAAATCAGAGCCTCTAAAGGCGAACAAGAAGAACTCTACCTCGAAGAAACGATTGCATTGATGTTCTGTGCTGAAGCCGTACAAAGCACTAAAGCTCGTCTAGCCACCAAACCCAGAGAGTTTGGTTTGTCTAAAGAACAGTTTGCTGAAAGCTTTGACAACGATGCTGTTGTGGATTTCTGCGACACCTACCTGCAAACTGCTAAACTTGTTGAGCTTGGTAAAATCATGCTAGGTCAAGATGGCTGCACAACTGATCCTTTACTTGATGAAGATAAAGAAATCATGCGTGAATCATTCCAGCGCTTTGCAACAGACGTTGTCATGCCAAAAGCAGAGCATATTCATCGCGAAGATTTGATGGTTCCTGATGAAATTCTAAAGCCATTGGTTGAAATGGGCTGTTTCGGTTTGTCTATTCCAGAGCGCTACGACGGCTTACAGCCAGACGACCGTGAAGATAACATGGGCATGATCGTTGTAACTGAAGAACTGTCTCGTGGCTCTTTAGCCGCAGCAGGTAGTTTGATTACACGTCCTGAGATTCTTTCTAAAGCTCTCATGGCCGGTGGTACTGAAGAACAGAAACAATATTGGCTGCCAAAGCTAGCTTGGGCTGACCCATCCTGCGCA
>NZ_LWGE01001132.1:0-6361 GCF_001635315.1 Oleiphilus sp. HI0123 | reverse complement strand
GCGGAATGATCGCTGCAGCACCCATGGGGGACCCTAACGCATCGATTCCAACACCTCAGCCAGTACACTATCGACCAATGTTTGGTGCGCAAGGTTTAGCAGCGGCGAAAACCTCAGTGACCTTTGTCTCAGAAGCGTCTTTGAAGAACGATATTGGCGAGGCGCTTGGTCTTAGCCGAAACCTGAGTGCTTGTAAGAATACGCGCTCTATTCGTAAGTCAGACATGGTGTTGAATGATTGGCAGCCAGAGATCACCGTAGATCCGCAGACTTATGAAGTTAGAGCGGATGGTGAGTTGCTAACTTGTGAACCGGCAGACGAGTTGCCATTGGCGCAATTGTACACATTGTTTTAAACGCTATTTAGGCACCGACCAGTCGGGTTAAAACCCGACCTACAGGCTATGTACTAGCATGGTAGGTCGGACTTCAGTCCGACAAGGTCGAAGCCGATGAGTTCGAGGGTAAATAAGGCCTTCAAAAAAGGAAGATTATGTTAGAAGTATACGAAAGACTCGGCACGCATTGTCATGAAGAGGTTTCAGAAGTCGTCAAGCTAGACTCGGACCAGCGTGATAGAGGACGGCTTAAATTAACGAGTGAAAACGGTGTTGATGTACGTGTCTTTCTAGAGCGTGGCAAGCCTCTATTGGTGGGAGAGTATCTCAAGTCTGAGTGCGGAAAAATTATTCAGGTTCAAGGTGCTGTTGAGTCTGTCGCGCATGCCAGCTGTGAAGACTGGCGTACTTTCTCGCGTGCCTGTTATCATTTGGGTAACCGCCATACAAAAATTGAAGTGGGTGAGCGTTGGTTGAGAATTAAGCCTGACCATGTCTTGGAAGAAATGCTGCACTTACTGGGTTTAGTGGTGACACATGAAGAAGAAGTGTTCGCTCCTGAGTCTGGTGCATATTCCAAGGGTGGGCACTCACATTCACACGGTCATTCTCATGATGGACATTCGCACGAATGAGTAATCCTTTAGCCCTGTCACGTTTGCTGCAGTTAAGCTCGGTTAGCCTACCGGTAGGTGGCTATGCCTTTTCGCAAGGCATGGAGTATGCAATAGAGTGTCGTTGGATAAAAAACTTCAACGATGCCGAGTCCTGGATTCGACTTCAAATGCGAGAAAGCCTGGCCAAAGTCGATCTGCCAATTTTACGTGGTGCCATGGAAAGCACGGCTGAAGAAGACTGGCAGCGTTTTATGTTTCTTAATGATTTATCGATCGCATCCCGGGAAACGAAAGAACTACGGCTAACAGATACGGCAATGGGCGCTGCTTTATTGCGACTCTTGAAAAGCTTGGATTTTGACTTGCCAGAATGCGTCACTCAGGAAGGCGAAGAACACAGCTTTGCGACCTTATTCGCTTATGCGGCGCAAAAGTGGGGAATCGTTTTTGAAGATGCGGCCAATGGTTTTGTCTGGTCATGGCTAGAAAACCAGGTGGCAGGGGCCACTAAAATGGTGCCTTTGGGTCAGACTCAAGCTCAACAAATGCTGACCTTGTTTCAACCAGAGATTGCAGAATCGATTGCTTTGGCTGAACAAATAGATGAAGACAAAATAGGCGGTGGTCTACCCGGATTGGCCATAGCCAGCGCCTTACATGAACAGCAATACTCAAGGCTTTTCCGTTCTTAGTTGAAAAGCTTACGATCACGTCCCCTATAGTCATTCACGCGAAGGCGGGAATCTAAGGTCTTAGGGGGAATTAAAACAATGGATCCCCGCCTGCGCGGGGATGACGAAAAATATAGGATATAACAATGGCAAAAAAACAAACGCTACGAGTCGGTGTCGGGGGCCCTGTTGGTTCAGGTAAAACCGCCTTATTGCGCTCACTTTGTGCAGCATTAAAAGATCACTACAATATTGCAGTGGTAACCAATGATATTTATACCCAGGAAGATGCTTTATTCCTGACGCGTCACGAAGCTTTGGATGAAGACCGAATCCTGGGTGTTGAAACGGGTGGCTGTCCACATACCGCGATTCGTGAAGATGCCTCAATGAACTTGGCTGCGATTGATGAGCTGATGAAGCGCCATGGAGAGCTCGATGTCGTTTTTGTAGAAAGTGGCGGTGATAACCTTAGTGCGACCTTTAGCCCAGAACTATCGGACTTAACTATCTACGTGATTGATGTATCAGCAGGCGATAAGATTCCACGTAAAGGTGGCCCAGGCATTACTAAGTCCGATCTGTTGATTATCAATAAAATAGACTTGGCTCCACTTGTTGGTGCTTCGCTAGACGTAATGGATCAGGACTCAAAGAAGATGCGCGGTGAACGTCCTTTTGTTTTCTCAAACCTTAAGAAAGCTGAAGGTCTAGACAAAATTATTGATTTCATTATTAGCGAAGGCATGCTTGAGGCCAAAGAAATTCCACCTGCAAAAGCCGTGGTTTGAGTGCTTGACGACTTAGAATAGAATTAGACTAACTTAGGAGAACACAATGAAATTGAAAACCTTAATGACACAAGCAAGTGCCTTAATCGCCATGATGATGGTGAGCCTTGCCTCACTCGCTCACGAAGGTATGCATGCATCAGGGCAGGCGCACGTGGGCGAGAGCCATATGGGCTTAATGGAAGTTTCTTTGGCCGTGATGGCAATGCTAGCAGTTGGCGCATGGGCATTGAAAGAAGCTAAATCTAAGAAGTAGCATTTAGAGTCAGTCCCCGTGTTTCTGTATGCAGAGCCTTCCGTGGCTCGCATGCGGACTAGCACGGGGAGTCCAGATAAGGGATGCAACCCTCTGCTTCCTCAAAGGTCAAAACATCAAAGACTATTCACCACCGAGAACACCGAGCGGCATAGGGCCTCCACCGAGAAGACATATAAGAATTATTAAGGTTGATCTTTACTCTGTGCAGCGAAGCGCTCTGTGACCTCGGTGGTTCAATGTGTTTACGGAGCCTTCCACGGCTCGCAGGCCGGCTAGCACAGGGTTGATCAGCGAGGGGCGGAACACTCTGCCTACAAACTACTGTATTAACTGCGTTCTCGCCTCATAAAACTCTGTCGGGCAGCTAATCACATCATTTTCCTGAAGCCCCATGAGCTGCATAAATGCGCCATGGTTAACATGAATCAGGTTATGGTGGTCGCCACTTTCAAAGTAAATACTAGGCATCTCTTCCAAGCTTTTATCCCAAACTACTGGTAAGCCATAGACTTGGCCTAGTGCAGGAACCGCACCTTCTTCGCAATCATCAAATAAGCTTTTGAGTTCACACTCATCGACCAAGCGATAATGCGAGCCCTTGCCCATATGCTGGTTGAGCAGATCAGGAACAAGCTGATGTGTTGCTGGTATGACACAGAGTCGGTAGTTATCGCCATCGTGGGTGATAACGGCTTTTGCCATTTGTTTGGCTGGCACGTTAGCAAGTCTGGCACTAGCTAAACTGGTATGAGATTCAGGGTGTTGAATGAGGTCGTAGTGCACGCCAACGCGCGACAAGTGAGCTTCGATTCTAGGAGCAATAGACATAACAAGCACCTCCATAAAAGCGAGTGAATCATCATTGTAACGCTGCGAAAGGTGTTAGGCCAAGAACCCTTTGTGCTTAGTCGAGTGCGCTATAGGGCAAATGGCTATAGCGCACTATCTATCACCCCATATGGTTTTATTTGTGGTCTTTGCAGGGCGCTTAGCGCTGGTGCTCGTTGTATTGGGCTTATTGCGGTTAATCTTCTTTTTTGGGGAGTCCTGTTTTTTCTGCTCAGTCTTTTTATTCGCTGGTCGCTTATTCTTCGGTACGTAATTTAAAATAGATACGGGCACGACTTTTCTCACAGGGAAGCCTTCAATTTCTTTTCGCTCAATAATATGACCTAGCCGGCTCTCTATTGCACAAAGATTCTTAAAATCTCCCATTGAGACAAATGAGATCGCTTCGCCAATGGCACCTGCTCGGCCTGTTCGTCCAATTCTATGAATGTATTCCTCAGGCTTAAAGGGCAGGTCATAGTTAACCACTCGGCTTAACTTACCAATATCAATTCCGCGTGCAGCGACTCCGGTAGCCACCAAGAACTTAATTTCGCCAGATTTGAAATCATTCAGTATTTTAGCTCGCATTGCTTGGCTACGGTCACCGTGAATTGCTTCTGCGTGAATACCTCGTTTGCCTAACTGAGCGGCAAGTTTCGCAGCGCCATGTTTTTTCTCAATAAAAATTAGCGCCTGATCCCACTGATTCTCAATAATGAGATGACTCAATAGCGCAGACTTTTTATCTTTATCGACCGTAATCAACCACTGGTCAATGGTGGTCGCGGCAGTTGCCTCGGGCGAAATGGCGATTTCCAAGGCTTCGTCTTTAACCGTCTTAGCGAGGAAGCGTACGTCATCGGTTAGGGTTGCAGAAAACAACAAGCTTTGACGCTCGCTCGGAAGGCGATCAATGATTTTATTGATCTCATCAATAAAACCCATGTTTAGCATTCTATCGGCTTCGTCTAAGATCAGGACTTCTAGTTCGTCAAAATGAACTGCACGGTCATAGACCATTTCAAGTAAACGTCCTGGCGTCGCGACCAGAATATCAACACCTTCAATGAGTCTCTTTTTCTGAGGCTCTGCAGCGATACCACCGTACATAGCCATTGACTTTAGGTTGAGGTACTTCCCGTATTGCGTAATATTGGCTTCAATTTGCTCAGTCAGCTCACGAGTCGGGGTAATAATTAATGCTCGTATGCGCTTGCCGCGATAGTTGTAGGGAACATTAAGTTTTTCAAGCAATGGCAGCACAAAGCTCGCTGTCTTACCTGTACCGGTCTGAGATGCCGCGACCACATCTCTGCCAGCTATGATAGCTGGGATAGCTTTACATTGAATAGGGCTTGGTTCGGTGTAGCCTTTGTCTGTGATGGCCTTTAGAATGGGATCGCTTAATCCAAGCTTAGAAAATGGCATGTACACCTCAGTATCGCGTTAATCTAGGGAGTGGATTGTGCCAATAGGCTGGGTTGAAAGCTATGGTTATTTTTTGAGAGACAAGCATGGTAAGAGAAATTCGTATTGCACAAGCAACATTATCAACATATCCATGTATTATTCGGTTAGACATTTGGAAGACTAAGGCTCAATGCGATGAATGCATCAATAGTCAAAAGCTTAAACAGTTAGTAAGCGGAGAAGCAATATGGATATGGACGAATCAGTAAATGTACTTGGCGAAGTCTTGGAACTATGTGGAAGCGACCCCGTCACAGGGTATTATCGAGATGGAAAATGTAATACCTGTGAAGCAGACACAGGTTCACATACGGTTTGTATCGAAGCGTCTAAAGACTTCTTAGAATATTCCAGGTTTAAAGGGAACGACCTGTCTACACCAGTGCCTGAATACGGCTTTCCCGGCTTGAATCCCGGCGATACCTGGTGTCTATGCGCGGTTCGTTGGTTGCAAGCTCAAGAAGATGGTATGGCACCCAGAGTTCACTTAACTAAAACGCACATAAAAGCCTTGGAAGTCATTCCCTTGGAGCGGCTAAAGCCTTATGCGGCAGACCTAAATTAAGTCTCTGTCTCGGTGCTTGCAGCACTTTTTGACTGATCTAGACGGCCTAAATAATAGTGCTCTATTAGAATAGAAGCGATAAGGGAACACCAAGTTTCTATGTTGGTTTGAGTGCTAATTGGCGAACGTGCGATTAATTTTCTAAGTAAATGGCTAGAAATACCCTGATCAATCAATGCTCGTTGATAACTTAGTGGATGCCAGGTCAAAGAGCTCATTCAAAGGTGCGATAGCTGCGCTCGCCAGTTGAAAGAAATCTGCTCCTGAACGACTATCTACCGAAGAATTGAGCAGCTTGGTTTCGATAAAGCTCTGTAGTTCGGAGATTTTTGTTTGAGCGTTTTTAATCGCTGAGGTCGAGTGCTTATCATCTAGAATGATCACTCTTTTTTCGCCGGGCTTTCTTTCAAGAAAAACCTTATTTAGCGATTCAAACTGAGTGCTTACACGGTCATTCAAGTACTTCAATTTTATTCGGTCTAGAGCTGAACTCTTTCCTTCGGAAACAATACCCATACCGATGGCTCGGGTTTGGCCTATTGATTCAATCGTATCGAGTAACTCCTTCCATATTACATCTAAGCCTGCTTCACGAGATAATGCTACGAGCAGACTATTCTTTTCAGTTTGGTTTTCAATCAAATAGAGCAGATTTGTGATGAGTCGGTTATGTTGGTCGATATTGTTGTTTGCTTCAATTGTTAGGGCACGTGTTTCAAGTCGCTGCCAATGACTTGATATACCTTCAAATAACTTGTCTTTTGTCAGTGATGGGTGATTGCTAACTAATGATGCCCATAGTTTGTTAACGTCTGCTCT
>NZ_LWGE01001131.1:0-2102 GCF_001635315.1 Oleiphilus sp. HI0123 | reverse complement strand
TACTCGGGCATCACCGCCAAGCTCGATAATCTTTTCGATATGTTGCATGGCCTGTTCGTATTCGCGAGAAAGGGAATACTGATAGGTCAGAAGTTGATGTGCCGGAATGCTGTCTGGCTTTATATCAACCCAAAGGATTGCCATTTCCTTTATGGCCTCCATGTCTTTCATGTATTGAGCTGCATTTACAGCACGCTTAACAACACCTAAATCTCTTGTCATGCGCGCTTGTTGGATATAGTTAAGCAAGGTGATATTGAATTCTTGACGCTGGACAGCAACCTCTGCAACAAGCAGGTCGTAGAGCGTGTCTTTATTTAGGTCGAAATCTTGATACTCTGGAGATGTCTCAGATGAAAGCTTTTCACTACTTGCGGTGGTATCTGTCTCAGATTGCTTTGCTTTCATTAGGCTAGAGCAGGCGCTGAGTGAGAAAAGTGATGAAATTAATATAAGTTTGAGTAGTGCTTTCAATCTGAATCTCTTTTAAATAATTGAGGCTTGACGAGTTTTATGATGACAGATGGGTTTAAGGTGTCAACTTACCGTTCGTATAGTTTGGCCATGTGCTAGGGTTCATTTGTTTGAACTACTTTTTGTCGTGCTGTCGAGGCTTTAATCATAAAATAAGTGGCTTCTAGCTCTAAGAACTTGCTCTGTGTCATTGGCTTTCTATGTATTCTATTTGTAGAATAGCCGCTTTAAATCAAATTGCTTGGTATACATGTCGTTTTTGGCGTTTGGAATTAATCATAAGACTGCAACTGTCGACGTTCGAGAGAAAGTTGCGTTTGATTTACAACGTCTCGATATCGCGTTGGAGTCAATCAAAAAACTGCCGAATGTTAATGAAGCGGTTATTTTATCGACATGTAACCGAACAGAAATATACTGTGCTGGCAATCATGCAATTGATGTTGCGATGTTGCAGACTTGGTTGGCTGACTATCATTGTGTTAATTCAGAAGACCTCGAAAACTGTAGCTTTGTCTATGATGGTAAAGATGTGGTTGTTCATTTAATGCGTGTTGCTGCTGGCTTGGACTCTCTTGTTCTGGGAGAGCCACAGATTTTAGGGCAGCTGAAATCAGCCTATGCTTCAGCACAAGAATATCAGGCTGTTCAAGGGAAACTAGGTCGGCTCTTTGAACATTGTTTCTCTGTCGCCAAGAAAGTACGCACTGATACGGCGATTGGTGAAAACCCAGTGTCGGTCGCCGCTGCTGCCGTCAATATGGCTCGCCAGCTCTTCTCAGATTTTTCAGACAATACTGCTTTACTTATCGGGGCGGGTAAAACCACTGAGTTAGTGGCTAGGCACCTGAAACAAAGTGGTATTAAAAAGATCATAATTGCAAATCGAACGCTGGCTCGTGCCCAGGATCTGTCGAGTCTGGTTGAAGGTGAGGCAGCTTTATTAGGTGATATTCCAGATTTATTAATCGATGCCGATATTGTGATTGCGTCGACGGCTAGCTCCTTGCCTATATTAGGCAAGGGGGCTGTAGAGAGAGCTTTAAAGCATCGTAAGCACCGACCTTTCTTTATGGTGGATATAGCGGTACCAAGAGATATTGAACCTCAGGTAGGAGAGTTATCTGATGTTTACCTTTATACCGTTGATGACTTAAAAGATGTTATTGATGAGAATGTAAAAAACCGAGAAGGCGCTGCTCAAGAAGCTGAGCGGATGATTCTTGAGGGAAGTGAATATTTTCTTAATCGTCAGCGTGTTTCTTCAGTTGGTGATAGTTTGAAACGCTTTAGATCACATGCAGAGACGCTTCAGCAGAAGGAATTAGAGCGCGCTCTAAATGCCTTGCGTGGAGGTGCGGACGCCGAACAGGTAATTACTCAATTATCTAGGGGCTTAACGAATAAACTAATTCACCATCCTACGATTAGTGTTAGACGAGCAGCTGAAGATGGCAAGAATGAAAAAGCAGATTGGTTGTTAGATTTGTTTGGTATCGAGTCATTAAGTGATTAGTTTCTNCATTATTATGTGTTGCGCTTAAATTTCCAGTTCGAACATATTCGTAAATCAAATATATAAGAATTTTAGCTATAAAAGATCCAAGGGAGTCTCTATGAGCGATATA
>NZ_LWGE01001130.1:0-2174 GCF_001635315.1 Oleiphilus sp. HI0123 | reverse complement strand
TCTAGTACCTCTGATACTAATACTCCTGTGTGAATTGCAATGGCTTCACCTGGCTCTAAATAAACTTGCAGTTGGTAGCGATCTTGAAATAGTTTGATGCGTTCGATCAAAGCGCCAACGTCGTAGTCTGGATGGGTAATATGATGTCCGCCACCAAAATTCACCCATTCAAGCCGAGGTAGAATGTCAGCAAATTGTTTTTCAATTTCGGCAAGTGTTCTATCAAGCGCGTCAAAACCTTGTTCGCATAAGGTATGAAAGTGTAAACCGCTTATACCATCCAGGCTACAATCTTTAAACGCCGATCTTGGAATCCCCAGACGTGAGCCTGGCGCACAAGGGTCGTAGATCGGTGTTGTGCCCTCGGAGTGCAAAGGGTTGATCCTTAAACCGAACTCTAAGTCAGGCCGAGCCTGTTTGGCTCGTTTGGCATTCTCTTTAAATCGCTCCCACTGACCGAACGAGTTGAACACGACGTGTTTCGAGATTGCCATAATCTCTTCTAAGTCATGCTCAGTGTAGGCGGCTGAAAAGGTATGAACCTCTTGACCCAAGTCTTTGCCACCGAACTCTTCATAGCCTAAACGTGCCTCGTGCAAACCACTGGCACAAGTGCCTACCAGGTATTTGTTGATAAGCGGCGCGAGGCTAAACATAGAGAAAGCCTTAAGCGCCAATAATATTTTGGCGCCCGACTTTTCCTGTACCTCGTTCAGTATTTTAAGGTTCTTTTCTATTGCGACTTCATCCACGACAAAGCAAGGAGAAGGCACCCGTGCTGGGTCGAACGCTTCAAAGGTTTTTGCTTTAACCATGCCTATTTCCTACCAACGTCTAAGCAAATAGAACTAAGCATTAGATCAAATCAAACCCTGGGTTTTCAATGACTTTCCACGATAAGCCATAGGCATTCATATCACTCATAAAGGCGTCTGGATCAAGCTGCTCCATATTCCAGACACCGGGCTTCATCCAATGGCCTTCGATCATCATTTTCGCACCAATCATCGCTGGAACTCCTGTGGTATACGAGATCGCTTGAGATTGAACCTCTTGGTAGCAGTCTTGATGATCTTTGACGTTGTACAAATAAACTGTTTTCTCTTTGCCATCTTTAAGGCCACGGACCACACAACCGATGCAGGTTTTACCCTTAGTGCGAGGGCCTAGAGTAGACGGGTCTGGTAGCAAGGCTTTCAGAAACTGGATAGGTACAATTTCCTGGCCTTGGAATTCAATCGGCTCAATTCCTGTCATCCCAACATTCCCTAAGACCTCTAGGTGTTTGAGATAGCTATCGCCAAAACTCATCCAAAATTGCGCACGCTTAATTGAAGGGTAGTGCTTGGTTAAGGACTCAAGCTCTTCATGATACATTCGGAAAATATTGTAGGTGCCTACGCCATCTGGGCAGGTGAAGCTCTGCTGTGTCGACATGGCAGGCGTCGCTACAAACTCACCATCTTCCCAATGGCGGCACTCTGCGGTGACTTCTCTAATGTTGATTTCAGGGTTGAAGTTTGTCGCGAAGGGGTAGCCGTGATCACCACCGTTTACATCGATAATGTCAAGATAGTGGATCTCATCGAAATAGTGTTTGGCAATATAGGCAGTAAACATGTTGGTTGCACCTGGGTCAAACCCTGAGCCCAGCAATGCCATCAAGCCTGCTTTCTCAAAACGTTCTTGATATTCCCACTGCCATTTATACTCGAATTTTGCCGTATCTAATGGTTCGTAATTCGCCGTATCAAGGTAGTGAACACCCGCTTCCAAGCAGGCATCCATGATCGTCAGATCCTGATAAGGCAAGGCAACATTAATGACCATAAACGGTTTAACTTTCTCTAAGAGCGCGACTAATTCAGGAACCTTATCGGCGTCAACCTGAGCCGTTTCGATTGTCCGCTGATAGTTTTCTTGTATCTGCTTGGCGATTGCTTTGCACTTAGATTCTGTCCGGCTAGCAAGCGTAATCTCGGTAAAAATATCGGGTAATTGAGCGCATTTTTGCGCAACGACTTGACCGACGCCACCAGCGCCGATAATCAATACTTTTGCCATAGTCATAGTCCTGTTCTTTCAGTTGTTACAATAATCTTATTCAATAATATAGCCTTAGCTAAGCGCTATTACGGCTCAATGTTCTCTCTCGTAGTAGGTGTAACCTTGCA
>NZ_LWGE01001129.1:0-4089 GCF_001635315.1 Oleiphilus sp. HI0123 | reverse complement strand
TCAGCGTGGTGCACGTATTCAGGAGTCTAAAGGTGAGCTTAAAGCAGATAGAGCAGGCAAATTCTTCTGGCGTACCTATGAACCGCTCGAACAAATTGTTATCTCTGATGGAAAGGAGGTAACTGTTTATGACCCTGACTTAGAGCAGGCAACTATCCAAGCTGTGGGCTCGCAGGTGCAAACGACTCCCGCAATATTGTTTAGTGGTGATACTCAAAAAATTGGTCAGCTATTTGAGGTAGAAATGGCATGGTTTGAACCATCAATAAGGCAGTTCACTTTAAAGCCAAAATCAGAGGAAAGCTTATTTGAGGGGCTGAAGTTACGTTTCTCTGGTTCGAATGTGAGCGAACTCCGGATCACAGATGCTTTAGGGCAAGAAAGTACAATGAGCTTTATTCAGTCGCAAGTTAATTTAGAGCTGCCAAGTAATACCTTTACGCCTGAATTACCAGAAGGTACTGACATTATTAGAGATGTCCAAATACCCGGCTCATAGGTAGATAGAAAATGTCTTTATTCGATGACGCGCCGCTTTTTAGTGAATCCCAGAAAGAATCTACAAGCAAACGCTATGCGCCTTTAGCTGCGCGTGTAAGACCTGCAGACCTGTCAGAGTATGTTGGTCAAAGTCACCTGGTAGGGCCTTCTCGTCCATTAAGGCAAGCCATAGATAAACAAGCTCTTCATTCTATGATCTTATGGGGGCCGCCTGGCGTCGGCAAGACTACTTTTGCGAATCTATTAGCTGAGCACTTCGATGCCAACTTCTTGCCCTTATCTGCAGTATTGAGTGGTGTGAAAGATATCCGTTCGGCGATTGAACAGGCAAAGATGTATCGTCAACAAACGGGTAGGGACACAATACTTTTCGTAGATGAAGTCCACCGCTTTAATAAGTCCCAGCAAGATGCTTTTTTACCCTTTGTTGAAGATGGCACTGTTATCTTTATCGGCGCGACAACCGAAAACCCCTCGTTTGAATTGAATAATGCATTACTTTCACGTGCAAGGGTTTATGTATTAAAAAAGTTGGACTCGCACGAAACCGCTTTGGTTATAAGCAACGCTTTAGCGCATCGAAATGGCTTCCCCGATATTGACGTGAAAATAGACGAATCGCTAGTCGATATTTTGGCAAAGGTTGCAGATGGTGACGCTCGCAAGGCCTTAAACTTTCTTGAACTAGCAGTTGATCTGGCGGATAGAGATGCTAAGCGGTGCGTCGTTAGTAAAGAGAATATTGAAGAGGTTATCCAAAGTTCGCTTAAGCGCTTCGATAAAGGCGGAGACATCTTCTACGAACAAATATCTGCTCTGCATAAATCTGTTAGAGGTTCTGATCCCGACGCCGCGCTATATTGGTTTGTCCGTATGATTGATGCCGGTTGTGACCCTCTATATATAGCCAGGCGCGTAGTTAGGATGGCGAGTGAGGATATTGGTAATGCAGACCCCCGAGCGTTAACACTTGCTTTAAATGCCTGGGATGTTCAGGAGCGCTTAGGTAGCCCCGAAGGTGAGCTGAGTATAGCGCACGCTGTGATTTACTTAGCTGTCGCCCCAAAGAGCAATGCGGTATACAGCGCTTTTAATGCCTGTCGACGTTTGGTGCAGGAAGGCGGAGATGAGACAGTGCCAATGCATTTAAGAAATGCGCCTACACAGCTCATGAAAGATCAGGGTATGGGAATGGAGTACCGTTACGCTCATGATGAGCCTGATGGCTTTGCTGCTGGTGAATGTTATTTTCCTGAAGACCTTGCTGGCACGCAGTTATATCACCCGGTAAATCGTGGTTTAGAGCTAAAAATTGGCGAAAAAATGGCGCGTCTCAGGCAGTTAAATGCAGAGTCAGAACAAAAAAGATTTCCCTAACTTTGCTACAATTTACTAATAGACTATTTATTCGCCCTAGTCCTAAGGTTGATTTATTGGCGTTAAGTCTTTAGCTATCAGTAATCGAGATTTCATATATGAGTACACACCCTTTTTTAAAGCTGCTATTGAGTATCCTGGCCTTGTCCTTAGTTGCTTGTGGAAGCGGTAGTAAGCTGAGTGATGATACTTACGATGGCTTGGTGACAATCGAAGGCCAGGTGAGCGTAAAGCCTGATACCAATGTAGATCTTGATGTTGAGCAAACATGCTCCACGCTTAGTGAGCAGAATAACTCTCTTTTTTCGGCCCAGCTGGTTAGTAACCCGATTACAATTGGAGGCTACATAAATGGCAAGTCTCAGGATCTTGGTTTTTGCTATCAGTTTGAGGAAGATCTTGATGATTATTACCGAGTTTCCTTGGTCGAAGGCCAGACTGTAAGTTTAAGTGTCTTTCCTGCTAACGAAGAGGAATTCAATATCAATGCCCTTGTTGAACTCAGGGCAGTAGATCAGTCTGGCGTCGTTGTGGCTGAACTATCTATATCAGAACCGGGTGCCAAATCTTTAGTTGTTCCCCTTACCAATGAATACTATGTGCGCGTAGCCACAACACAAGGGCACGATGCGCTACTGTATACGCTATCGCTTTCACAAAACTTAAGTGCTGATAATGCACGCCTGCTAAGTGAAGCGAGTCGCTTAGACTTCGTGCCAGGCGAGGTGCTACTTGCATTCGATCAGAGTTCAAGTGCTCAAGGCGCATCAACACGCAGTCGTTCACTTGATAGCTTGCAACGGACTTTAGTAGAGCGCTACGGACTAGAATATTCCAAGCGGGCGGGTTTGAGTGCAGAGTTATTTCGTTTCGATGCGACCGTTAATAGTAACTTAAGAGTAAATTCAAGCACCTCTTGGTCCAAGGCTAGTAAGCTCGAAAGAAAATGGCGAACGCTGGTTTTGTTAGAAGAGCTAAAAGCACTAGATGGTATTGAGGTCGCAGAGCCAAACTACTATCGCCGAGCTACCTTCGTCCCGAACGACAGTCGTTATTCAGAACAGTGGAATCTGTCACTACTTAAGGTTGAAGATGCATGGAATACTGCTACAGGTGACGGGGTAATTGTTGCTGTCATCGACAGTGGAATCAATCCCGATCATCCTGATCTGCGCAACCAGTTGACTACAAGTGGTTACGATTTTATTTCCGACACAGAATATTCCGGAGACGAAGACGGTTTCGATGATGACCCTACGGATTTGAGTCGAGTGCATCATGGTTCGCATGTTGCTGGAATTGTCGCTGCCCAAAGTAATAATAGTGAAGGCATATCGGGTGTAGCATTTAATTCAAGAGTCATGGCTCTTCGCGTTCTAGGGGTAGAAAATGAAGACGGTGTTAGCCAAGGAACCGATGCGGACTTGGCGAATGCGATCATGTATGCAGGAGGCTTAGACAATGATAGCGGTGAGCTGCCTAGTGACCCTGCCGATGTGATCAATCTTTCTCTCGGTGGCGAAGGCTTCTCTGATACCTTGAAGACCGCAATCGATGCAGTTATTGCTAAAGGCATTATCGTAATTGCTGCAGCGGGGAATGAGTCGAGTAGCGAAAAGTTTTATCCGGCTGCATTTGACGGTGTGACGGCAGTGAGTTCGGTGACGTCAGAGTTAGCCTTATCCGGTTTTTCTAACTACGGAACATACATTGATGTGGCAGCGCCCGGCGGCTCTTCCAACGAGCAATCTACGATTGAAGGTCAGCAAGGTATTATCAGTACTGTCTCTGGGGCGGGATATAGTGAGTACCTAGGAACCTCAATGGCCGCCCCCCATGTTTCAGGTGTGGCTGCGCTAATGAAGTCGGTAGATCCTGATCTCAATGCTTCAAGTTTTAGCTACGCATTAGAGAACGGCCTCATCACTGACTTGATTGGTGGTTCATCCAGTTTCGGCAATGGCCTAATTAATGCGCATAAAGCCGTTGCATGGGCATCTGGAAGCAACGATATACCTGACTCCTTGTATTACTTTCCGCAATCGTTCTCTTTCTTTAATGATGCTGTCAATGCAAAGCTATATTTGTCTAACCCAGGCAATGGTAGCGTTATTGTCTCCGGTATTACACCAAGTGAAGCTGACGCCAGTTGGTTAGATGTTCGTCAGGATGATACAGATTCCAATGGTTTAGGGATCTATACGGTAGAAA
>NZ_LWGE01001128.1:0-2658 GCF_001635315.1 Oleiphilus sp. HI0123 | reverse complement strand
TAATTTCGTGATAGATTACTGCACCAGCAGCGATAACGAAGATACCAGAGCCACCTGTGTAGGCAGTCGGTACAGCAGCAAGAACAACCACAACAAAAGCCAACATTTCCGGAGGCATTTTCCAAGGCTTAAACAGGTTCAGAACCAAACCGGCAAAACGGGTTTGTTTCAAGAGCATACCTATCCAGACATACAAACCAACGTTCAGGAACATGTCCGCCAGGTCCATCAGTGTATTCAGATAGATACCTATCCCTGGCATGTGGCCATGAGAGAAGAAGAAAATACCCGCAATGATGGCCATCGTGGAATAGAGAGGAACCGATAACAAAGCATAGCCAATATTACCGCCAGGTTTTAGGTGAGCAGGCACCTTAATCAAATTGTAGATACTGACGATCAACAATAAGGCTATGCCATATACCCAGAAGTTATGCAGCATCGCTTCTTCAGACGGGAGGTTGGTACCATCTGAGTGAGCCAACTCCCGGAAGGCAAAAACCGAAGTCAACAAAACACAATTAGCAATAACCTGTGCAGAGCTCGACACATAGTGATCAAGTCGGTGCAAGACCGGGCGCATGGCAATATGGTGGCGCTTCAAGGTTGCCGTCATTGCACACAAAAAGATCAAGGTTATCAGGATGAACTTTTGGGAAACTAAGCCAACGCCTATCGCGTCAGAAACAAACAACTCTACTGCTCTGAATGCTTCAACGCTCGGGGTAATACGATCGCTTATTTCTTCGTAAGCTGTAAATTTATTCTGACAATCCTGACGTGCATTCTCGATAGAGGTACGAATTAAGTCCGGATCGACAGGTGCAGCATCGAATAGATCTAAACCTAAATCATCATCTTCGGTTTGAGCCAAACGTGCTTGCAACTGCTCTTCAACATTAACGTTTGGATCACAGGTAGGTGCGACAGGATCAACTCGAAGCTTATAGTAGCCCGGCCAGTAATGCTCCCCAACCTGTAATATCTGATTATGGATATCACTACTGGTACTAAAAACAACAACCAGTAACAACAAAATACAAGCTGGTAATGACGATAGCCACTCAGAAATTGAGCGGCCGCTTTGTGTATTGGAAGCCACGTAGTCCCTTCTCCCCGAAAAATGAATTGGTTTATTATTAGCCAAAAAAAAATGCCGGTAGATTATACCGGCATTCCTTAGTAGCAGACTAGCTGGAGATTGACTTTCTTTTTTTCAAAAATGGGCAAATCACCTTGATTCAAGCATATTAAGGTGATACAGGTCTCATTTTTTAAAACAAGTCATCCAGTTCAACAGTTTCGATATCATCAGCGGCATTCTCATCCCAGAAAGATCCAAGTTGACCAACTGGAGTTCGGTGCCCCATATTTTCTGTCCACATTTTATCTGAAATTCGGGTGATCGCTTCTGTTGCTGCTACGTCCAATAAACGATACTGCTTATTCGCTTTATGATTAGTGATGTGCTCAGCATGTCGCTTAATAACCGTTCTTACACGCTCCATGTCACCTTTAGAATAAGCGGCGATAATATGGAAAACGTGCGCCAAACGGATATGCGCATTTTCACCAATCTGGTCAGCTTGCTCCAATCGCTCCCAAGCATTTTCACCCTCTGGTAATGCACCAGGTAACAAGCTCCAAACCGCTGCTTTTAACGCTAAAGGGACGCCAAACCACGCCCGGTTATCCAAACAACCCGCACCACGTTCTGCTTGTGCCGCAATGTTTTTAGGCACCCCGGTACCAACACCCGAGAGAATATCGTGGTTCAAGGACAAAAGACCATTAATCAATCCCGCCAACCAAACAATCTGATCAAACTCTTGCTCAAGATCAGGACACTCACCACCAATTTCTAAACCTCCATTAAACTGAATCAAGGCCAGCCAGCCTTTGTAATAACGCTTCGCAGCTCTTACATGGTGATTTTTCTGGGCGATCAATGAATCTTGCGCCATATCTGGCTGCTGTCCACGAATGTATCGCAAGTACGCAAGCTCTTGTTCAAAAGCTCTTGCTTCTTCACAACCACCAGCACCTAAGTTTAGAAGCACTTCCAGCTCCCAGGGCTCTTCAGTGATTCGGCCAATTGATTCAACCATCGCTCCCAGCGCTTCAGCACCAGTACAACCCGCAACCAAGTCATCAGTCGTCAACAACTGAGGTACAACGTGCGCCTCGGCCAACAGGGTTATCGCATCACCTGTAGGTTTAACCATTGGCTTAACCAAAAACTGGTTAATCGCTTTACAGCCGCCCAGTAAAGACGACAACACTACGGAAAGAACAATCCATTTTATATATGTACGGCTGCTATTCAGCTTCACAATAGGCTCCTAAAAACATTCAGATACTTTCTGCAATCGCGGATTATCTACGACTTGATAGAATTTTAGTGAGATCGATGGCACAAAGATTAAAATTCGTGCCAAAATTATACGCGGGTTCCGTAAATCAAAACTCAATATGGCTACCAATTTGAAACAAGTTCACAGATATTTCATTTTTTAACAAATTTTGCTTTTTTTACTTTTACCCATTGCAAGCAAAGCGATCTGGACTATCTTTAGGGTGTACAAAGTCCTCTGGACTGCAGACCCTGTCTGGCGTGTACCTAAGACAACAATCTCAATTAAGGTAAAATTCATGAAA
>NZ_LWGE01001127.1:0-6194 GCF_001635315.1 Oleiphilus sp. HI0123 | reverse complement strand
GCCATTTTATCATGGTACAGCCTTGGTAGTTGCATGGGGCAGTGTCTTGGCTGGTGATGCCTGCTTGGTTATGGCGCGACAATTCTCTGCTAGTAGATTTTGGTCTGAGGTAAGACGAACGCAAGCAACTGCTATTTGTTATGTTGGTGAGTTGTGTCGCTATTTGATGTCTCAGCCAGAAAGTGCTGATGATAAAAATCATCAGGTAAGAATGATTTTTGGTAACGGTTTGCGAGCAAACCTGTGGGCGGGTTTTAAACAGCGCTTTGGTGTCGATAAGGTGATGGAGTTTTATGGCTCTAGTGAGGGGAATGTAGGTTTTCTCAATATATTCAATCATGATTTTACCGTTGGCTTCACGACAATCCCTTACGCCATTGTCGAGTATGATTTAGAAGAAGATTGTCCAGTCAGGCATCACGATGGCTTCCTGCGACGGGTCAAAAAAGGACAGGCGGGATTACTATTGGGTGAAATTACCGATAAAACCCCTTTTGATGGTTATACCGACCCAGAGAAAACCGAACGCACCATCTTGAGAAATGTCTTCAAACAGGGGGATGCTTGGTTTAATACCGGTGACTTGATGCGAGATCAAGGCTTCAATCATGCCCAATTTGTTGATCGCCTGGGTGATACTTTTCGTTGGAAGGGTGAGAACGTTTCGACAACTGAGGTCGAGAATGTATTGGCTCAGATGACTGCTGTAGCTGATGCTGTGGTTTATGGTGTCGAGATACCCGAGACAAACGGTAGAGCGGGAATGGCATCTATTACGCTTGAGAAAGGTGCTCATTTTGACTCTTCAGAGGTCTACCAACATTTAAGTGAGAATCTGCCCGCATATGCCCGGCCGATTTTTATTCGATTGTCTTCATCGATGGAGACAACGGGAACCTTCAAATACAAGAAAACTGACTTGAAGAAAATTGCTTATGATTTGGAGCAGATAACAGACCCGGTATGGGTCTGTCTTCCAGGCGACACAGCTTATCAGCCCTTTAATGCTGAATTACAAGCGGCTGTTGAGGCGGGAAAGTATCGCTTCTAGCCTGTTTGATTCAAGCTTAGCTGCGATTCTTAAAAGGTAAGGGCTTCGCGCCTTTGGTGCCTTGGCTGACTGCTGCTCTCTGGTTGTAACGACCGATCAGCTTGCGTTGTAATTTTGTTTCCCAATTTAAAGCCTGTTTGATGGTGCTAAGCCAGGTTTTGTTGAAAAGCAGCTTGTTGCTGGCAACGGCATCTGGCGAGCGCTGTTTGATCTCTTCAGCGAATTCGACTGCCTTGGTCATCGGGTCATCATAGATATGGGTAATCAAGTTATATGATTTAGCCTCTTCAGCATTGAAAACTCGGCCCGTCATCGCAAGCTCTTTGACGATATCAATCGGTGCCAGCTCTCTCAGCGTTAGTGTGCCGCCCATGTCGGGAATCAGACCCCAGCGTGCTTCCATGATAGAGAATTCGCAATCGGGTGTGCTGTATCTAAAGTCGGCACCCAATGCGATTTGAAAGCCGCCTCCCCAGCATTTTCCGTGTGTCACTGCAATGACAGGAACGGGAGCATCGCGCCACAGGTAGCTGACATCCTGGGCCAGGTTTGAGGCCTTGGTGCCGGGTTTAACCAAAAGTTTGAGCGCGGCTACCGGACTTTTCAAAACGCTTTTTATGTCTAGTCCAGAGCAGAAAGCATCACCGTCACCAGATAGAATGACCGCTCTGATAGACTTGTTCTTTTTAAGTTCTTTAGCCACTTTTGCAATGGCCTCAAACATAGCTATATCGAGTGCGTTGAGCTTACTTGCACGAACTAAGGTTACATAGGCAATTTGATCTTTAATCTCCAGCCTTACTCGTTCAAGAATGATGCGGTCGGTCATGTGTATTTCCTTTGTGCTTATATGCTCAGGTCAAAATTGAAGGGGTGATTATTGCCTTGATAAATCTCATCGAGATAGACGGTTTCTCTTTCGCTTAAGGTATTCATCAGCGTGCGTACATCCTTCATGCTATGAAAGGCTTCAAAGCCGGTCATTAAGAATTGATGAAGTGCTTGTAGTCCAGCCATTTCTGCGGCACCTTCGGTCATGCGTAAGGTAAATAAGATGACGGAGCTACGCGCATACTTGTCGAGTTTTTGTCCCAGCTGTGAAGTCAGTTGTATCTGGTATAGTCGCTGGCCATGATTGTCGCTAGCGCGATAAGCTTCACAATAGATCTTCTCGTTTAGCTCATTGCTGTTGTGTTCAATAAATATGATTTCAGCAAGCCGCTGATCTAGCTGCTGAGTAAGTAAGTTTAGTTCTACCAGAAGACTCACTGTTTCAAGAATTTTTTTTGGTAAAAGCTTGATCATTTTAGGAAATATTCGCTCAAGATCCCGATCGCGGTCGCTGAAATCCTCGGTTGAATATAAATCCGTAAACAGGAAGGATAAGCCGTCTTGATAGTCGCTTGATTGATAAAAATCGCGATGACTGAACTTTAAGCGCTCACTTTGCCAGTGAGCGAGTTTTGCCAAGTGGTGGTCGATATTGTCGAGCTTTGATTGCTGTTGGAAGTCGTGATAATTGAGCATTGCCTCTCTTAGCCTTTTGGCCGCAGGGCTAGAAGCATGGGTGTGAAGAAGCTTGTCACGGCTCATAGTGATCGCGGATCCCTGATACTCAATAGAACAGGTTTGGAATTCTATAGAAAGACAGGCGCTGAATCGAGTGGAATTTTTGAATGCCTGGTGTTGAGAGCTGTTTTGGCGCTGAAGGCTGTTTTGGGCGCTGAAGGCTCAACGCCGGAGTCACTATCTGCTAAGAAGTGCTACACGCCTGCAGATAATTGTAGCTTCTTTTGCTGGTCGGGGTTGAGTTTCATTGTTGGACGAGCGGGCTTGTTGCTAAGAACGGTGGGCATGTCGTCAAGGCTCGGTGTCCATTTAGGGTCGTCCAGTGATACGAAATGGCTCATCGCATCAGTTTCAACAATTCTCACGGCATTCGGGCTATGCTTGGCACTGGCAAGCATTAAGTCACGGTCAAGAATTCTATCTAGTTTAGGGATTAGGAAGGTGCCATGCTTAACATGCTCATAAACTGAATAGTCAGCTTTATCCATCCAGGCAAACAGGTTCTCAATGTTGCGCACGATAGTCAGATGGTCTTTGGTTGCACTAAACATCTTATTGAGCAGTTGTTTCTTGCGCTCATTGGTCTTGCCAAAAAACATTTGTCCATAAGACGATGAAGGTGTGCTATTAATCATACGAACAACCCAGGGCCACATACCATGGCTGACAGGTTCCAGCATTGCTGAAACTAGTGGGTGAGTTTTACCACCAGGCAAGGCTGGCGCTTCGAGAATTAGCTCAACATTCTTATAGAGTTCTGGTCGAAAGCTTACCGCTTGGAGAATAACGGCGCCGCCACGAGAGTGACCGTGAATACGAATGTTTTCAGTTGTCGGTAAATTTTCGAGAGCCTGGTTAAGGACGCATGCATCGTATTCAATGGTCGCTTCAGGGTACTTAATAGGTATTTCCCACTCAGCTGGCTCTGGGATAGGGCCGCTAACAGGAACGTGGTAGTTACTGCAGGTCAATAATACCAATTCTGTAGAAGAATCATTATAGAGTTGCGTAAAGTAGCAATGATTTTCCAAAAAACCGTGAACGCCAATAACGGTATGTTTCGCTTGGCTGCTATGGTTTCGAATGCTAACCGCGCCTTTACCGACGGTGAAGACCTTGCCCGAAAACATTTCGGTATAGCTTTGTTCGATCGGCTTTATCAGTTTGCGCGCATGGATTGCTTGCATTTTACTCTCCCAACTCTCTAATAGTCATGCTGCGCTTAAAATTTGGCAGCTGGCTTTTCCGGCGTTTGCACACTTGGAAGGCCCTGTGACTATGGCTTTGCTTAGGTTTCACTTTGTATCTGAAACCGTGCAAATGTTAGATTATTTATCAATAAGTATACGCAGCTTGAGCAACAATGGAATATTAAATTGGTCAAACAATGAGCGCTATTTAGAACTTAAGTTTAAAAGCGTCTGTAACTCTATGAAATAATTATGGCAGATGGGCTTATTTTTCGGTGTTAAAAAATGTAACATTTGGTTTCAATTGAAACTTGAATGTCATATTGCTCAGATATAACACTACTTTCTTGGTGCCGTTTCGCCAAGATATCTGCTATCTTTGCAATCACTATCGTTCTGTCGTTCTCATTACATAAAAACAATATTTGGGGTCAGGCATGAGTAACAGCAAATTAAAACCTTTAACAGGTGCTGATACAGCTTGGTTGCGTATGGACTCTCCTACCAACCTGATGATTATAAATGCCATGCTCATTACCGAGAGTATGGCTTTTGATGATTTTAGAAATACCATCATTAATCGTTTCTTACGTTTTCCACGCTTTACTTCTTGCCCTGTATTCAAGACCGGGCAGTATTATTGGCAGGAAGATCCTTACTTCGATATTGATAACCATGTTAAACGTGTTGCGCTAACAGGTAATGCAGACAAAGAAGCTCTACAGAGCTATCTTGCGGATCAGGCGAGCATACCGCTGGATGCAAGCAAACCTTTGTGGCAGCTATTGTTTGTCGATAACTATGAGCAGGGTAATGCGATTATTCTGCGGGTTCATCATAGCTATGCAGACGGGCTAGCTTTGATTTCTGTTTTTCACTCGATTACCGATGATGCGCCGAATGTGAAACCGTTTTCACCTTCATGTGCGGATAACGACGAGGTAGCGGCCGAAGAAAGTGAGACACTTACTGATATTAATTACGAATGGCCCCGGTACCAGAAAGTAGTGGATACTGCGAAAGTTCGTGTAGATCGGTATGCCTCATTGGCTAGGAAAGTCTCTTCTGAAGGTATTCAGGTATTACGCGATAAAGAAGCACTTAGAGAGCTTGTTGGTGATGGAGTTAAAGCAGCGGCAGAACTAGCTCAGTTGGCGACGATGGCACCAGACCCTAAGCGTGTCTTGAAGGGTAAGTTAGGTGTTCGCAAAACCTGTGCCTGGTCTGAGCCGATAAGCTTTGATAAGTTTTACGGTATTTCCAAGGTGGTTGGCTGTAAGATTAATGACTTGTTGATTTCTTGTGTTGCGGGTGCCTTTCGCGAGGAGTTGCTGCTTGCAGGTGAAGAACTCGATGGCAAGCAGGTTCACGTGACCTTGCCTGTCAATATTCGCCCTGAAAGCAAAGTGGATATGGCTGGTAACCCTGACGACCTGGGTAACTGCTTCGGAACGGTTTTTGTGGCTTTGCCTGTTGGGATCGAGAATCCGCTGGAGAGAGTCTGCAAGATTAAGCATGACATGATTTCTTTGAAACAGTCTCTTCAACCAGCTTTGTCCTACGGCATTCTTTATGCGGCAGGCATGCTGCCTAAAAATGTTCAGAAAACCCTATTGGAAAGTTTTGGTAACAAAACCTCCGCTGTCTTATCTAATGTGCCTGGTTCTAGAGAGACTCGCTACCTAGCTGGGGCTGAGATTAAAGAGCAGATGTTCTGGGTTCCCCAGACGGGTGATATCGGTTTAGGTTTGAGCATCATTAGCTATGCGGGGCAAATTCAGTTTGGTTTGGTTGGCGATGCAAAGCTGTTCCCTAACCCTGAGCGTATTGTGAAGCACTTTGTTGAACAGCTCGAGAAGCACCGTACTGACATCGTATCAAGTTATATTGAAGACCTTGTTCAGCCTGTGATGGCCTCGTAACTAGCAGTCCTTGAGTGTTTGTTAGGATCTAAAAAGTATCCAGTATATGAATCGTTCATTATTACTGGATACTTCTAGTGTAAATTCAGTATCATTACCTGCTTTAAGGCTGCGAGCGACGAAAGCTTGCTGTTCGAAACTCCTTTGAAAGTAAAGTTAGGTAGCTTATGTCCGATAGTCCGTCACTCAATGCTAATGACCAAGTTCCACTTAAGCATAAACTCAACTTGGAAACTGCTAGAGCTCCCTGGCGCGAGCTACAGACTTTCTTCGCCTCGGGCATGGTGCTATACGTTGCTCCGGGTCTTGATCTATTGTTGGTGGGCGAGCAGTTTGCGGCAGATAATGCTCCGATCTTCAAGGAATGGCTAGCCTCGGGGCAGGTTGCCCAGGTTTCAGATGATCAGGCCTTAGCCTGGTATGAGGCCGATGCCGAACTGTGGACTTTAGTGATTAAACCTT
>NZ_LWGE01001126.1:0-4915 GCF_001635315.1 Oleiphilus sp. HI0123 | reverse complement strand
TCATTAACGAGGGCTTAGAAATACATAACATTGGAACTCCTGACGAACGAGAACAAATAATCATTAAAGTGCTCGAAGAGGTCGAACTCGACCCGGGCATGCGCCATCGTTATCCACACGAGTTTTCCGGTGGACAAAGGCAACGAATTGCAATTGCACGAGCGCTCGTCCTTAAGCCCAAGCTAATAATACTCGACGAGCCAACATCTGCTTTAGATCGTACTGTCCAAAACCAAGTGATAGATTTGCTGAGACACCTTCAGGAAAAGTACCAAATCGCCTACTTATTCATTAGTCACGACCTCGCAGTCGTACGAGCATTAAGTCACAGAGTATTAGTTATGCGCCATGGAGACGTTATCGAAGAAAACGACTGTGAAACTCTTTTTGACGCACCTCAACATGACTATACAAAAAACTTATTAGATGCGGCCTATTTTTATTCATAAAAATATCTCAGCAAGTGGTATATTCTTAACATCAGCATAGATTAATTGCGAGCTACCTTCTCGCTTAGACAGCACTTTCAATTGGTTCCAGGTAATAGATTATGGGTTTCTTAGCAGGTAAAAAAGTTCTTATAGTTGGCATTGCAAGCAAGCTATCGATTGCAACCGGTATCGCTAATGCCTTTCACCGAGAAGGCGCAGAAATAGCGTTAACCTATCAAAACGAGAAGTTGAAAAAGCGAGTTGAAGGGTTTGGTGAAGCATGGGGATCAAAGCTAATTCTACCCTGCGATGTTGCCGACGACGAGCAAATTTCTCAGGTCTTCGAAGAGATTGCTAAGGTGTGGGATGGCATTGATATAATCGTGCATTCCGTAGGCTACGCTCCCGCCCACGAACTAAACGGTGATTATGTTGATGTAACCACCCGTGAAGGTTTTCAAATCGCTCATGATATTAGCTCTTATAGCTTTGTTGCTTTGGCGAAAGCAAGCCGTGAGTTAATGAAAGGGCGAAATGGGTCATTACTAACCCTAACCTACTTAGGCTCAGAAAGAACCTTGCCAAACTACAACGTAATGGGCTTGGCAAAGGCCAGTCTTGAAGCAAACGTTCGTTATATGGCCGGTAGCCTTGGGCCTGAAGGAACGCGTGTTAACGCCATATCAGCTGGCCCCATTCGTACATTGGCTGCATCCGGCATTAAGAACTTCCGAAAAATGCTATCTGAAAATGAACAGCAAACACCACTTAGACGTAACGTGACTATTGACGAAGTTGGCAATGCTGCTGCTTTTTTATGCTCAGATCTAGCTAGCGGAATTAGCGGAGAAGTATTATTTGTTGATGGTGGCTTTAATACTAGCGGCATGCGTTCACTAGAAGAAAGCTAAACCGCTTAGATAACTGCTATTTTAAGGACTACGTCACTGAAAACGGTAAGCACATACTGGTAGTCTATGCAGTCCTTGAGAAGTGCTTTTGTACATGCCTTGTACATCTTTGTGCGACGTTTAATTTTTGTGATGGATACGTATAGTGGAACGTCTTTTTTACCGCATTAGGCTTGCTTTTGTCCTATTGACATTTACCTTCGCCCTAAGTCTAGGCGGCTGCGCAAACATCAAGCAGGCGTCTCAATCTTCGACCTCCTTGTCTAATTTTCTTGGCTTTTCCGAGCTACCTGACTGGTACATTACGAGCAAGTATAGTTATAGTGACTCCCAGTGGATCGAAAACGACTTTAATACAAAAATCCATTATCGCGACGTAGGCGAAGGCCCTGTAATACTTCTACTTCACAGCGAACTTTCCTCACTTCATGCTTGGGAGGATTGGATCGACATTCTGAGTAATGACTTTAGATTGATCGCAATAGACCTGCCAGGATCAGGGCTTACTGGCGCACCACACTGTGTTTCTGATAGTACAGACACTTGCGCCGAAAATTTATCGAGCGATTACATTGTCCACACACTTGAATACTTTATTGAAGATCTTGGCATAAATAAATTTTCGCTTATTGGCAGTTCCTACTCCGGTTATTTGGCCGCACAGTACGCGGGTCTGCAGCACCCCGAAAAATTGGATAAGCTTGTACTAATTAGCCCTAAAGGATTCCAACAAGAGTTACCATGGATACTTAACTATGCCACAACGTCTGGCATGGATATATTCAGCAAATACATACAACCCTCAGGCGTTATCACTGAAATTGTTCAAGACTTTTATGGTCTGGAAAAACCATCGCGCGCCGTAACCGAGAGGTATCTGCACCTTGCCCAAACTGAAGGTACCCACGCGACCAACATCAAACAGCTGAAACTTGTCCGTGCTTTAATGGAGCATGGCATGCTGCTCGATCTCAGCGAAATTGAAGTTCCTTCGCTTATCATGTGGGGTCAGTCCGATAAGTGGGGAGACCCTAGCCATGCGCAACGCTGGCATAAGGCGCTGCCTAACTCAACCTTGGTCACCTATCCAAACTACGGCCACGCGCTAATGGAAGAAGGTAAAGAACTAACGGCTGCTGATGCTGCGGCATTCATTAACGAAGAACCTGTACCAAGCCTTAATAACGGTGTAGGCAATGGCCTATCAATCGAAGACCACTTGAACGAATTTGACAAAGACTCACTGTTTGGCACAGAGCTTGAAGAAATGGAAGACGCGGAGTAGTTCAAAAGCCTTACGTATTAGTTAAGGTATTTTGACATCAGAAACTTCCAATCTACTATTTCAGTCCCATCGGAATCGTAAAGTAGTAAGCCGGTTAGATAATCAGACTTATATGGTTTTACCCATCTCACTTCTGCGGTTAACCTGAAGTTTTTATTTTGTTCTGGCAGATCAATTATAAGACTGTGAATAGCGCCTTGCGTTAGAGGTTCATCGACATAGGCTTGAAGGCCATTCGCGGACAAATCAACACATTCACATTGTACAACGTGAGCAGGTCTATCATCCCCAGGTTCACGTGACACTGTTTCAATATAAATATCTGCATCAACGTTCAAACGCGCTTCTACTCGCTTCTCATCAATATCAAAGTACTTTTTTAAGTCTTCATCATTCATGCTAGTAACCATTTTTATTTTGCCATACGCAATCGGCTTACAACCCTTTGCAAGCTGTCTTCAAATTCTGCTCCGTCGCTCAAAAATTCCATTTTGTTTGTCACAACAAGGTCCACAAGGTCAACTTCTTTATATTCCTTTTTCTTAATCCCGAGCTTATCAACAAAAATGAATTTACTACTCGCAGCAATCTTCACTACTAGCTTATAGCGCTCCGCTTGGTCACCAATCGTAAGTGAGACCCAAGCACCTATAGTCAATTTCTGTACTTTCGCTAGTGCTGATACTTCAAGTTGGGCTTTTTTCTTATCTTCGCGCCTTTTAAGTAGTTCTTTAGTACGTTCGGCAATTTCCTGCGCTCTCTTTTCTGCCTCTTCTTCGGCAAGTCGTTTTTCTTCGAGCAGTCTCTCTGCTTCTTCTTTCGCTTTCTCGGCGGCAGCGATTCTGGCTTTCTGCTGTGAATCAGCTACTCGCATCAGCCCCTTAACACAAGCATTAAACACAACAGAGAATGACTCCCCTTGCTTGTAAGGTTTAATCTCACCTTGATTGAGCAAGTGGTCTAACTCCTGACGGGTATATATGCCCGTTTTCATCCCCAAATAATTACCAAACAAAAACAAGCCAGCATAGTCAAAGCGGTTCAATAATATCATTGAAGGTGAACTAGCTTGGTCTGTACCCATTACAAACCAGTCACTTTCTTCAAGATTGAGTTTTTCTACCGAATCATTTTGAGGTACGGAGCTATCACCAACCTCATCTTTATATAATATTCTTGAGATATCGAAATGACTAAATTGTTCATTAAGTGTTATATCAGTCGGTACTGAAGTATAGGGAACAAAAGAATCGCAGAACTCTTGTTTAAGCAATGAAACCATACTTTCTTCTAAGGCATTGAATATGCTTTCGTCGTAAGCAATATTCGATCTATCAAGAACCTTCTTGAGATCGTCAACCAAGCTATCAGCTAACTGAAATAAAGCCTTGCCCTGCTGGCAAAAGGCCTTCATCAAAGACTGGGTCAATTTGTCGATTTCGGCATCCAGACGCACATGAAGACCGTCTTCGCATACCAAATGTACAGCCACACTGTTAAGCCAATAAGAATCCAGAAAGCACTGTAAACTCTCGGGAAGTTTTTTACGTGCAAAAACCGAATCAATGTAGCTTTGTGCACACCAAAAGCTGAAACGTTTCCAGCATAATTGAGACTCTGACTCGATTAGACGCTGAGTAACCTTTGTAAACTTTGAGCGTTGCTTATCTTGGAAGTCTTTCCACTTAAGTTCAGCATCCTCAATCAGCTCCAGGTTTGAATGGAGATTTGCTATTACTTGAGTGCTGACGTCATTCAATTGTTCAAGAAGTAAGTGCTTGGAACGCTCGGGGACGGCGCTCCAGCCAATACAGTCTGTAGCTATCAGTTCAAGCAAGCCAATGACAGAAGCAAGTATTTTCTTTTGGTCAACCCCTTCTTGCTGAAAAACTTTTTTTTGCTCTAGAAAAATGATCGTAAATAATGAAAAGCGCCAGACAGATAAAATGTTCGCAATTTCATGGGGGAAGCAATTCTTGCGGAGCCAAACGTCGAAGCAACGGTCCAAGATAAAAGCAATATTATTAACGCCACTTTTCTGTGCGCCTTCATAATGCTTCTTTAGATGATCTAACAAGCTCACTTCGTACTGACCTACTTCTAAGACAAAGTGCTGTCGAACACCCTCTAAATCTAGAGTTTTGTCGGTACTAGTGCCAAAATCCTGTAGATACTTAAGCTCAGGCACACGTAGCTTTTGACACAAAGCCCTCACAAAACTCAAGTCATTACTAAGGCGGCTCACGAAGAAATTACTGCATTAATTTTTTCCATACGCTTCATTATAG
>NZ_LWGE01001125.1:0-4524 GCF_001635315.1 Oleiphilus sp. HI0123 | reverse complement strand
CGAAACAGCAGCCTGCTCCATATTTTCCTCACTATCAATCGTAATCAAGGTACCTGGCCCATCCTCAAACGAAGATAGCACTCTTAAAGGCACACTATATTTCCCGGCAAATTCAACCGCCCTAATCTGCAAAACCTTAGAGCCCAAACTCGCCATTTCTATCATTTCTTCAAATGTCACTTTTTCCATACGGCGCGCACTATCAACAACCCTTGGGTCCGTTGTATACACTCCGTCGACATCTGTATAAATCTGACATTCATCCGCTTTGAGCGCAGCCGCTAGAGCAACAGCAGTGGTATCTGACCCGCCACGACCAAGCGTCGTAATATTATGATCCTCATCAACTCCCTGAAAACCAGCAACAACCACAACTTTACCCGCAGACAAGGCCTCGCGCATTCGCGACTCATCAATATCCTGTATTCTTGCCTTCATATGAGACTGATCAGTCAAAATACGAACCTGACCACCTGTCATAGACATTGCATCACAATCAATCTGCTGCAAAGCCATACTCAACAAAGCAATCGTCACCTGCTCACCGGTCGACACCAGCACATCCATTTCACGAGGTACAGGATCCTTAGATATTGCATCGGCCAATGATATTAACCTGTTAGTCTCTCCACTCATTGCAGAGACAACCACTACAACATCATCACCTGAATCTCGAAACTTTTTTACTTTCTCTGCCACAGCTTGGATACGCTCAGTCGTACCGACTGAAGTACCGCCATATTTTTGAACAATCAGGGCCATTGACCTATTTAAAACCTCTTAATTGTAGACTTAGAACCTAACACTAAATAAGCAACTACTGCTGGGACTCAACCCATCCAGCTACCGACGCCAAGGTTTCTTCTAGAGCAGTAACATCTGTACCACCGCCCTTCGCAAAATCAGGCCGGCCACCACCTTTACCACCAACACCTGCCGCAACGACTTTCATCAAATCTCCAGCTTTGTACTGCTTGGAAATTGATTTCGTCACACCAGCAACCAAGGCAATTTTATCTCCGTCTACAGAAGCCAATAAAACCACCGCATTCTCAAACTGGTTCTTAAGCTTGTCTACAGCGTCTTCCAGACCTTTACGATCTACACCCGATAACTGAGCCGCAACTACTTTAACCCCAGCAACGTCCACTGCCTTGTCAGCCAATTGAGAACCTGCGTCAGCTGCAGCTTTCTGCTTAAATACCTCTAACTCTTTCTCAAGCGCACGACACTTTTCTACCCACTGATTTGCTTTTTCAAGAACATCTTCTCTACCCGCCTTGAAAACACTTGCGACATTTTTCAACTGCGCTTGCGACTCTCGATTCCAAGCTTCAGCCTCTGCACCAGATAAAGCCTCTATACGGCGAACACCTGACGAAATTCCACCTTCAGACACTATCACTAGCGAGCCAATATCACCCGTACGCTGGGCATGTGTTCCACCGCATAACTCCACAGAAAAGTTATCATCCCCCATCGAGAGAACTCGAACATTCTCACCATACTTCTCTCCAAACAGCGCCATAGCGCCCATTTGTTTGGCCGTTTTTATATCTGTTAAAGTCGTTGTTACTAAAGAGTTCTCTCGAATTCTCGCGTTGACCATAGACTCTATTTCTAACAACTGCTCAGGCGTAACAGCTTCATAATGCGCAAAATCAAAACGCAGACGCTCACCATTACACAAAGAACCTTTCTGAACGACGTGCTCTCCTAGAATCTGCCTAAGCGCTGCATGCAACAAGTGAGTTGCCGAGTGATTTAGAGCGGTCGCATCACGCTGAACACTATCAATGGATGCCTTAACAGAAACACCTGATGACAACTCACCACTTTCAATCTGGCAAATATGTAAAAAATGATTTTCTTGTTTCTGGGTATCTTTTACCAGTGCTTTACCACCATCCCACTCGAGGACACCAGTATCGCCAGCCTGACCACCCGACTCTGCATAGAAAGGTGTCGACGCCAATACCACGATACACTGCTCGCCAGCTCCAGCCTTGGCATTCTCACCATCAACCGTAACCGACAGTACCTCTGACTCATGATCAAAACTTTCATAGCCAACAAACTCGGTACTCCCCGAAATATCCAAAGAGTCGTTGTAATCAACACCAAATTTGCTCGACGCGCGCGCTCTTTCTCGCTGCGTTTCCATTGCAGCTTCATAACCCTCGTGATCTAGCGTTAACCCTCGCTCACGAGCGATATCATTAGTCAAATCAACCGGGAAGCCGTAAGTATCATATAAAGTAAAGACCGTCGCACCAGAAATAACGGTACTATCCAGAGACGCAATATCTGACTCCAGAACCTTCATTCCCTTATCAAGCGTTTTGGAGAACTGCTCTTCTTCCTGAAGCAAGATTTGCTCTACTTGCTTCCGGGAAACCTTGAGCTCAGGGTAAGCTTCACCCATCGCGTCAATCAAAACCTCGACAAGGCGATAGAAAAACGGCTCAGAAGCACCAAGTTTATTTCCATGCCGAATAGCGCGGCGAATAATTCTGCGAAGTGTATAACCACGCCCCTCATTCGAAGGCATTACACCATCAGAAATCAAGAAGGCACTGGCACGAATATGATCAGCAATAACCCGCAGAGATTTTTCTTCAATAGAAACGCCACCCAATATTTTGGATGCGCCATTTAGAATGGTCTGAAAAAGATCAATTTCGTAGTTTGTATGCACATCCTGCATCACGGCAGCAATACGCTCCAAACCCATACCGGTATCTACAGAAGGCTTTGGTAGGTCATGCATCACTCCGTCAGCAGTACGATTAAACTGCATGAAAACGAGGTTCCAAATTTCAATATAACGATCACCGTCGTCATTTGGACCACCAGGAGGATCACCAGCAATATCCTCACCATGATCATAAAAAATTTCGGTACACGGCCCACAAGGCCCGGTATCTCCCATAGACCAAAAGTTATCTTTCTCTCCTAGCCTTGAAAAACGTGACTGGTCGATACCGATTTCATTAAACCAGATATCTTCAGCTTCTTTATCATCTTTATAGACAGTCACCCACAGTTTTTCTTGCGGTATATTTAACTCTTCAGTTAAAAATTGCCATGCAAACCGAATTGCATCCTGTTTAAAATAGTCGCCAAAACTGAAGTTACCTAGCATTTCAAAAAAGGTGTGATGGCGAGCTGTATAACCTACGTTTTCAAGATCGTTATGTTTACCGCCAGCACGGACGCATTTTTGCGAGGTGGTCGCTCGATTATAAGCTCGTGACTCTTTTCCCAAAAACGTATCTTTAAACTGATTCATTCCCGCATTTGTAAACAACAAGGTCGGATCATCTGCCGGAACCAAAGAACTACTATCGACAATCTCGTGTTTATTACGATTAAAAAAGCTCAAAAATGCGTGACGGATCTCTGCCGTTTTCATAACAAAACTCACCTGTTATTGTACTTTCCTGAAAAATCAGTTTTTTTAAACCAAAAGAGCGCGATACTCTATCACAAACATCCCCACCCAAACACTGGATTCCTCGCGCTATTTACAACTTTTTTACATAGTCGCTACCGGAAGCAAAAAGCGCCCGACAAAAAACTCGGTTAAGCCGAAGGAAGCACCCTAAAGTTAGCTGGTTAACGAAAAGCTATAGAAAAGGAAAGAAAAAAGAAGGGACCTTAAATAACTAAAATCTTAGGTAATATCTGGAAAATCGTGTGCAAACTTGCCTATCCACTCTTCAGCAGCATGTTCACCATCTATCGTGCGGCCTTCAACCTCTTGAACCCACATTCGATAATGTTCGATATGGCAAACTTGCTCTACCATACGCGCAGTAAAGGCATCCTCTCTACTCGTAAACTCTATGCCCGCTTCAAAACGATCCGGGCGTGACAAACACCAAATAACCTTAGCCTGAGCTTCAAATGGAGGATCGACAATCGGAATCTTAATATTTACTACTGACCCGACTTTTAAACGCTGTTTCGAACTAAAACTCAAACCACCCAAGCTAACGTCTTGGGCTACTGACTTTTCAAGAGCAACATGGCCACCTTCAGCACCAAGCGATTCCGCACCATTTTCAGGTGAGAGTTCATCAACTGCCGTAAACTCTATTGGTACGTCTGCCGGGTGGCGTATATAGGCTCTCATAACTCTTGTTAATCTCACTTATTATTCACTAAGAATTTATTGTAGGCAAAGTACAGTTTAGTTGACATGCCTTTCTAACACCATTTCCAATTGCGCTATTTTGAATGGCTTCGTCATAAACTCATCCATACCGACCTGGAAGCATCCCTCAGCTTCTTCTTCAAAAGCATTTGCTGTTAAAGCCACAATTGGCGTACGACCACGTTCAGGCTTGGATCGTTCGATCTCACGTATTATTTGCGTGGTTTCATAGCCATCCATTTCAGGCATTAAACAATCCATAAAAATTAAAGCATATTTATTCTTCTTAAATAGCTCAATTGCCTCAAACCCATTTACCGCCAGGTCTACCTGGCAGCCATTACGCTCCAGCATACGCATAACAA
>NZ_LWGE01001124.1:0-9833 GCF_001635315.1 Oleiphilus sp. HI0123 | reverse complement strand
TGGTCTCGATTGAGTTCATCGATAGTTCCTTCCATTGACAATAGGCTATAAATCTTTGCGATATTTCTAGCGTTACTATGGCCATTGCCAGACCCGAACTCGTGGGTTCGGAAATCAGGGTCCTCAAACATACGCTGAGGGTCCGGGATTGGTTTCCAAGCTCTAGCAAGTAAAGAGTTTGGGTCGTTGACTTGTTGTAAGGTAGGAACACCATTAGATATGACGATATCGGCGCAACGAGTAATCTGGCTTTCATTCATGCCTAGGTAGAATTCAATATTGTTTGGCCCAAATATTTCTTCTTGCAAATATTGCCCTAAGGTTTGACCGGTACACTTACTGATCAAAGCCTGGCACAGAGGGCCATGAGTAAAAGAGTGGTAGCAGGGAGTAGAGCCTGCGGGCCAAAGTGGTGCTTGAACTTCTAATGCTTGCTCGACAACCCCTTTTTGATAGAGGGAACCGGCAGGCGCTGCATCGGCAACAGGAACGCCTGCGAGTTGAGCCAAAACGCAGCGTACTGTGATTTTGTCTTTTCCCGCCTGAGCAAACTCTGTCCAATACGTGCAGACAGGCTGGTCGAGATCGATGATTCCTCTGTCCGCAAGTGAGAGTACAGCGAGGGAAGCGATAGCTTTGGTAACGGACATAACGCAGCAAAGAGTATCCTCCTCCCAGAGTTGTGTTTTACCTTTATCCTTATAACCCCCCCCCCATAAGTCGACTACCTTTTCGCCGTGATTATAGGCGGCAACGCTAGCGCCAATTTCATTCCGTTCTTTGAGGTTTACTAGAAAAGCCTCCTTCACGGCTTCATAGCCAGGGGCGCAGTAACCTGAATAGGGAATATCGTCGGTGATTGTGGCTGACACGTTGACCAATCTCTTATAGAACTGTAGGTTTATACAATGTAGTCCATGAATTGATATTTGTCATAATTATGGATATCCAACTGGCTGTCAGTCAGGCGTTAAGTGTTAACAATATCGATAATAAAAGATAAAAAGAGTTGTTTAAGAGAATTAAAGCAATGCTTCGTATGCTTGGGTTTGTGTTGGCCTTCATGAGTGGCGCGTCAACTTCCTATTCCGCGACACCTGTTGACGCCTGGTTGCTAGAGGAGGGTGGTTCGATCCCGACGAGTGGCAAAGTGACACAGTGGAAGTTTGCACACCCGGCGCCTCCTGTTTCTCATTTACCACCGGTTTGGCAGAAAGGGATTGATTGGATACAACGTAAAACCAACAACGAATTGCAAATTAAAATGTATGGCGGTGGGTCTCTCTATGGTGTCACCGGAGGCTTCAAAGCTTTACGCGCTGGCGTGGCTGATTTTGGGACGTGTTATACACTGGCCGAAGCAAAAGGTTTTGAGTTGTTTAAAACCATCCAGCTCCCCTATATAGCCCCTTCCAACCCTTACTTAACTGCACGAATTGTGAACGAGCTAATGGCTGATGGCTTGGCTGAGGAGTTCACTCGACGAGGTGTTTATCCAGCACATGTTATGCCAGTGAGACCTCTAAGCTTAATGAGCAAAACACCTATTCGTAGACCTGAAGACTTAAAAGGCAAAAAGGTGGTGTCATTTATGAATGCGCCGGGTGCGGCAGAAGACTTAGGCTACTCTGTTGTTCGTATTCCGTTTCCAGAGATCTATTCAGCCCTACAGCAAGGCGTGGTTGATGCAATCGTTTGGGTTGATATGGGCTTTATTCCTTTTAAAATTTATGAGCAAGCCAAGTACTATACAGAGTTGAATATTGCACCAACGACCATTGAGACTTGTATGAATCGTCGTAGCTTTGATCGGCTGAATAAACCAACCAAGCAGTTACTGTCGGACTTTCAGCAGAAATTGGCTTTGGCTGTTGTGCAGCGCACTGAAGAATTTGCACAAACTGCACAAAATACCTTGGCCGAGCAGGGTGTTGAAATTATAAAGTTTAGTGAGCCTGAGCAGCAAGCATGGGTCAAGGCATTTCAGCCAACTGTTAAGCGCTATATGGATAAGTGTGAGGCGGCAGGAAAAGATTGCCGAGGGCTGGTTAAGAGCATTGCCAAGCTAGCAGATAAGTACAAAAATCTCAGTAATGAAGAGTTAATGCAGCTTACGATAGATGAGCCTGTCCAAGGCATTATCGACTTTTAAACGTCTAATGCTTGCTAATGTTGGCAAGGTAATTTGTCCACTGAGCTAATTGTTTTTCGATGATGTGAATATCGATAGTGTCGGCTTGGTGGCGGTTTGCCTTGCTTTGTTTTAGCTTACTCAAGTGATCGTCAAGCGCAGTAAACAAAGTTTCAGCCATATTGAGTTTGTCAGAATAAAATAAAGACCTACCTAACTCCAGACCGATCAAAACCTTGTCTTTGTTATAGTCTTTCTCGAGAGCTAACCATTGCATGTAGGAACCTCCACTCACCTCGTGGATGACTTGAATCACTTCATTCCATAAGGCCTGTTTAACCAAGAGCCGGCTTAACTGTTTTAAAATTGCTAGGTTGTCAGCAGAGTCCTGGTAGTTGGTGATAAAGGAGCTAGAACTTAGTATATCTATGGCTTTCTCATTATGGCCTGCCTGTTCCCTGCTATAGGCTAGCCTTTTAATATTCGCAGCTGTGGCTTTGACAGTTTTCTCGCTTAGAGCGGCTTCGAGGATTAGAGCTGCCTGGAAAGGTAGGCCTTCTGATAGCTGTAATTGTGATAAGTGTAAAACTTCTGTAGCACTAAGGGCTTGTGTTTCTTTTAGTAGTTCCATGCCCGATAGGGCTTGTTGATGCTCACCTAATTGAATCGCTATACGCACCCATTGTTGCCAATAAGCCTTTTTGGTGGGTTCGAGCGATATTAGCTTCTCGATGATAAGTCTGCTCGCGGGGTAATCTTTAAGCGCTAATAAGCTATTGAGTTGTAGTTGATAAAGCGCTTCTTGCTTAGGGTGAGCCAATTTTAAGGCATGTTTGGCGCTGTTAAAGCAGTTTGAGTAGTCTTTAGTCTGGAACTGTGAATAAGACAGTAAGTAATACCACTCACTTAGCTGTTCTGGTTCTATACTCTGATTCGGTTGTTGGGATGATATGAGTGTTTGCAGCGCTTGGCTTGCTTCACTAAAGTGCCCTGTTTGAATTTGCAGCTGGGCAAGCAGCAGATGTTGTTTAACCTGGGACGACTCATTCAGAGAGTCTAGTCGTAAAAGCAATTGTATTAAGCCAATCGCCAGTTCATATTGTTCGAGTTGAGCAAGGATCTGAGAGGCAGAATAGAGCGCATAAGATGTAGCCACGGGATTGTGCTGATTTTCAGAAATAACGCGTTCTAGAGTGCTAAGTGCTTTGGCACTTTGCTGCTTTTCAAAGTCGCTCCAGGCTTGGGCAAGTGTTCGCTGGGTTCGGCTATTGATTTGGGCATGCTTGTTCGGCTGTAACTCCAAAACCTCGCTCGGTACATTGAATGAATAGTCAGCAGAACAGGCTTCGCCGGTGCTCAGCAAAGCCACGGATAATACCAGGAAAGTAAGGCGTCTATGTGCGTGTCGAAACATAAACCAAAGCATTATTTTTCCAGAGTAAAATTAATGGTTTGAACAACCCGACGAGTGCTAGGCTTTCCCCCGAGAAGCTGAGGTTTGAATTTCCAATTTTTGACGGCACGTATGGTGTTGTTTTCAAAAATGCCCTCTGGTTCGGCGCTTAGGACTTGTACATCACTCACGCTTCCATTCAAGCCTATAGTGAAGCTAATATTAACCCATCCTTCCAGTCTTGCGCGTTTTGCTCTTCTGGGGTAGAGCGGGTCTGGCGTGAGCAAGGGAAACAGTTGCTCATCAAAACTCGGGGCGGCACTTTGTATGGGTTTAAGGGAACTTGCCGGGAATTCAGGTGGGCTTAATGAAAGTGGCACCGAAGGTGTATCGATAGGGCTCAAGTCTAGCGAAAGCTTTGGAAGCCGGGGGTTAAACGCTGCTTGATCGATTAGTTTGGGTTTGGGTGGTTCAGGTTCTGCTTCTTCGGGTGGTGGCAGCTCTTCTTCTTGCTCGGGCGCGCTTGAAGAGTTTGCTTCAATCCGAATGAAGTCAATGCTGAGAAATTTGTAGATCGCAGCTTCGACGCTAAGCGGAGTAATCAGACTCGTCATAAGCTTGCTAATGGCTAATACACAGATTATGGCTAATAGGGCGGCGAGTACCCAACGTGTAAGGCTTTGACTTAGCGGCAGTCGACAAATGGTGTTATCCATAAACCTAGATTCCACTGTTTGATTCTTTGCGTGTCGCAACGGCGATGTTCTTGGCGCCTGCAAGTTTGCACTGGTCCAATGCCTGTATCAATAAACCGGTCCGTGCATGCTCATCGGCCTGGAGGATGACAGTGCTTTCTGGCGACTCACTCAATAAACGCTCAATATTGCGTCTGATGGTTTGTGGTTCAACTTGCCGTTGATCGATCCACACTTTATTTTGAGCTGTGATTGCTACAATAATTGCCTGTTGAGGCAGTGTGCTGGATGTCTGGGCTTGAGGGCGGTTAATGTTAGCGCCCGCTTCGCGAATGAAACTGGTGGTAACAATAAAGAAAATTAGCAGAATGAATACGACATCCAACATTGGTGTCATATTGATTTCTACGTCTTCTTCTTCATTGTTGAAAAAAGGAAAGCGCGTTCTCATGCCTTGACGCCCCCTTCTTCTAATAGGGGGAATTGATGCTTGAGTATACCTTGTGCGCGCAAACTTAAGCGGCGCAGAATGTATTGCATAATAAGCCCTATAATCGATATCAGCATGCCTGCCATGGTAGGCAGGGTTGCCTGAAATATTCCCGAGGCCATCAAACGAGGGTTTCCAGTTCCGCTTAACGATATTTGATCAAAAACAAGTACCATTCCACTTACCGTGCCCATTAGCCCGATTAACGGACAAGCAATAATCGCTGCTCTCAAGAGCCAAAAAGAGTGGCGTGTCATTGCTCTTGCCTCAGAAAGCAGCGCTTCCTGAACTCTTTGCTTGTCCCAGGAATTTAGTCCTGACTTTGCCAAGCTAGCACTTTCGCTCCAGTACTTCTCCAACATTGAAATTGTATTTTTAAAGCTGAGACTTAGGAATAGTAAGCGTTCAAAAAAAAGTATAAAGATTAATACACTCAGAGCCAGTATGGCCGCGACAGGTAAACCACCGAGCTTGATTAATTGATCAATGCTTGAGTAAAAGTCGAAACCAATTTGCGTCATCTTAACAGTCTGCCTTGGAAGGGCGAGTGTCTTGAGCTGCGTTAGCTTCTATTGAGCCTTGTTCACTCATATATTTTGCAATAAAGCCTAGGCTTTGCTGGCTAAGGAACATAAGAACCTTTTTCGACTTTGCTGCTAACAGATTGTGAGAGAATAGTAGTGGCACGGCTACCAGTAGTCCAAGAACTGTAGTCATTAGCGCTTGTGATATCCCGCCAGCCATTAGTTTTGGGTCTGCGTTTCCGACTAAAGTAATACTTTGAAAGGTATTGATCATGCCAACAACGGTGCCGAGTAAGCCCAGAAGAGGGGCGACTGCAGCGAGTAGTTTGATTGTCCCCAGGCCCTTATCCAGCTTAGGCATCTCGGACATAACGATCTCTTGTAGCTGAACTTCAAGCGTATCATGTTTTAGCTGAGTACTTTGCTCGTCACTTGAACTGCTTTCCTCATTTCCTTTGCATGCCTGATAGGCCTGAATTATTCGGCCAAGAGGATTGCTAGCGTCTGCAATTTACGGTGATCTCATTTGTTTTTTGATTGCTCGTTGAGAGTAGCTGATTGTTAACCATCTAAACAAGCTTAGTAAGAGCCCTAGTAAACCTAATGTGACAATGGCGTAGCCAATATATCCGCCTTGGTGGAAGCGATCTTCCAAGCTGGGAATCAGTGCCAGCTGTTCAAGTATCAAACCGTTCGAAGGGTCGATTACCGCTGTAAGGGGTGTGTTGGGACTTAGAGCCTGGTATTCGGCTTGCTCAACGACTCTTTGGTATTTTGAATTTGGTTGTATTGGAAGCGTATTTAGAGTGTTATTCGCCGGGTTGTGAACAAGAAAATTACCTTCGCTGGTCGTGGTAAACGTACCAATGCGTTGGATAACCGTCTGTTTTCGCTGGCCATCTACTGTAATTACTTCACCTTGGTAGGTGTGGCTTTGGCGGTTTTGCTGAATATCATATTGAAGTAGCTCGAAAAGGGCTCTTAAGTCATCTGAGTCGGGGAGTGCTGTTTTAGTTGCCAGCATGCGAAATGTTTCAAGCTTTGCAGGTGACTCATGACTAATAATGGAGGCCTCCATATTCGACTGACCATCTTTAACAGCTTGCTTCCACACAGAGAACAGGTCTTTTAGCGCGTGACTTCGTTCTGCTAACTGATGTTTTGCATCGTCAATGCTTTGTTCGGTTTTTCTAACAGTCTGGTTGAGGGTTTTAAGTTCCTTTCTTTTATTGGAAAGCTCCTTTTGAAGGGCCGCAAGTTTTTCTTTTTGTTGCTGCTTTTGTTGCTGAAAAGATCGTTCTCGGGCTTGGTTTGATTGAGCCTGCTGAGTTCTTTCTTGTTGTATCTTTTGGTACAGCTTATTTAATGTGTTTTGCGGATTACCGTTCGGTTCGGTGCTAGCGTTAGCCAAACAAGGAGTTGTCAGCAGGCAGAAAATAATGAATGCGCTTTGGAGGTGTTTCATAGTATTAATTTCCGTCCGCTTCAACAGTAAGTGTTAAAAGGGAAGGTGGAAGCTGCTTCTTGGCTACCTTAATACCTTGCGCAACATTTTCAAGAAGGGCGGGGCTCGCCAGAAGCCAGCTTTGCTTTTGTTGGCTCCAATAGCCAGCGCTTTGCTGATCAAGACTGAGGAAATACATTCCGATACGCCCAACCCGAAGTATCTGTGCTTCCACTTCTTTGTTATCAATTATGATCTCCTGCTGATATGACTCAATGCTGTAGCCAAACTCGTTTTCAATCTGAAAGGCTTCAAGCACTGAGTGGTAAAGGTGGCTTATCGGTATTTCCGGGTTAAATGCTTTTTCTTTGAGTGCCGCGATACGTGCCAGTCTCTTATGTTGGTGGAAAGCTAGGTCGTTATTTACTTGCGTATCAATCCAGTCAATCATTTCCAGGAGCATTGGTATCAAACTGTTCTCTGTTTGCGATACTTGCGATAGCTGGCCTTCATAGTCAATCAACGTTGTTTGTTGGCGAGAATGTATCTGTTGTTGATGTGATAAGTTTATATTTGTTTGTTCCAGGGCTCTCGATAAGCTTTGATATTCGCGAAGTAAGGCCTCAGTTGATGCGATTGTTTTGTTAATCTTTTGCTGACTTAGCTTGGCTTCTTTGATCATAGAAGATGCTTCGCTAAATGACTCGGATAACCTGGGTTCTGTTTGTGCGCTAGCTTTACCTACAATTAGTAGGACGAGGATAAAAAAAAGCACCAAGAAGAGGTGAATTGAATTTGGATAGCCTAGAGCGAACGAGTGGCTTAGTGTGTGTAGCGGTCATAAAAGAGTTCTTGAGTAGGTTTTTAAGTGAGCTATACAAGTTTAGCTTAGCGTGGAGATTTTGCGTCTGAATCTAATGCTGTGGGGCAACACGATGGATTTTTCACTAATGCAGTGAGTAAGGGGAGTCGTTTGTGATTTCATTTGTTTTAAAATCAGGATCTGTAGGGTACAATCCGGCGGCTAGAAAAATTACAAGCTTATGACGGTTTAGGACTTTGCTCTGAAAAATTAAGCCGGCGGCGGTAAGCGATTAAGAATAAACATAGTAAGAAATAACCGGGAATCAGGAATCAAGGTATGCTTCAAGACATTCGTAATAATTCACAAGGCACTGTCGCAAAGATTATTGTTGGCGTCATTGTGGTGGTTTTTGCTCTTTTTGGTGCAGAGTCTATTGTCGGAGGTTTGAGTGGTGAACCTGAAGTAGCGACGGTGAATGGTGAAGGGATTACTGAGCGTAACTTCCTAAGGGCAGTTGAAGGTAAGCGTCGCCAGATTCTTGCGCAGATGGGAGAAAGGGCAGACCCGGATCTTATCGAAGAGTCTTTGTTAAAGTCTTCAGTTTTAGAAGGCCTGATCAACGAAAAGATCTTGGTATTGGACGCAGAAGGTAAAGATTTATATATCTCAGACGAGGCTGTTGAAAACTACATTCGTAATATTGACCAATTCAAGGTCGATGGAAAGTTCAGCAATGAACGAATGCAGATGATTTTGCGTAATGCTGCGTTAACTTTGAAATCATATAAAGAGTCCTTGAAATCCCAGTTTGTTATTGACCAGGCGCGTTCAGGCTTGATCGCTTCAGCATTTGTTGTCGGTAACGAGAGAGATGAGATTGTTGCATTGGATCGTCAAACAAGAGACTTTGGTCTGGCTACAGTTTTCAAAAGTGATTATATAGAGTCAATCGCGGTAAGTGACGAAGATGTCGCGACTTATTATGAAGAGCATAAAGATGCGTATAAGAAAGCGCGTAATGTTGATGTCTCTTATTTAACGATTGATCGCGCGTCTCTTGCCGAATCAATTGAGGTGGATGAAGAGCGAATCATGGTAATGTACGAAACTGAGAAAGCAGAATTCGTAGGTGAAGAAGAACGAACGGCTGCTCATATATTGATTAAAATTGATGACGATACGACTGAAGTGCAGGCACTGGATAAAATCAAAGCAGTAGAAGCTAGGTTGTTAGCAGGTGAAGCGTTCGATTCATTGGCTAAAGAGTTGTCAGAAGATGAAGGTTCTGCGTCTGCTGGAGGTGATTTGGGTCGTTCTGGTAAAGGCGTGTATGTTGCGGATTTTGAGAACGCTTTGTTTGCGCTTGCCGCTGGAGAAGTATCCGCTCCGGTTAAGACCGAATTTGGTTATCACTTGATTAAGCTTGAGTCGATTGAAACAAATGAAATTCCGGCATTTGAAGAAATGCGTGCTGGTCTTGAAGAGCGTTATCGTAAGGAAGAAGCTGACCAGTTATATGCGGAGCTGGCCGAAAATGTTGCAGATATTACTTACTCTTCTCCTGATCTGGCAGAGGCAGCTGATGAGCTGTCTCTTGAAGTGAGGCAGTTGGCTGGGGTTTCTAGCGATACTGTGAATGAAATTTTCGCAAGCCCGAGAGTACAAAAGGTGCTGTTTTCGGATGAGCTGGTTACTGAGCAAAATAACAGTGAGTTGATTGAATTTGCGGAAGGTCGCTCTGTTGTGTTTAGAGTTGATGCTTTGCATGAGCCTAGCATTTTGCCGCTTGAATCTGTAAAAGAGCAGGTGCGTGACGAAATTAAAGTAAGTAAGTCAGCAGAGTTTGCGGCATCGGTTGGAGAGGCTTATCGTTCAAGAATCGCAGCGGGTGAGGATGCTGTTGCTGTCGCTCAAGAAATGGGCGTGAATTGGAAGCAGCATAACGGTGTTCGACGGGATGATGTGATGTTGAACCGTGAAGTTGTTACCAAGCTGTTTACCTTAGCTAAGCAAGAACAGTTTGCAGATAATATTGTTGGGTTCGAAATTATGGGTGGAGATTACGCGGTGATCGTACTTAATGAGGTTCACCAGGGTAGTGCTGAAAGTGCGACGTCCATGGAGCTGTTCTCAATATCCAATATGCTTGGCTCCAGCATCGGAGCAGTTGATTATCGGAATTACCAGGAAATGGCGGTCAGTGCCGCCGAGATAGAAAAATTCTAAATCTAAAAGAGGCGTGAAGCCTCTTTTTTTCTGTCTGGCATCGGTGAAACAATGTTGGGCGCAATTAAGGCCTTTCTAAGAGAATGAGCATTATCATTGGTGTTCCGGTTAGTCTCAGCATATTT
>NZ_LWGE01001123.1:0-7733 GCF_001635315.1 Oleiphilus sp. HI0123 | reverse complement strand
ACAAAAAATAATTGATCTTAATTTGTTATAGGTTCCCATATCTAAATATGTACGTATTGCATAACTGTTATTATGCTGTGCAGGCAAGTCTCCAAGTCCTTTCACCAACAAGGAATCAACTTCTTTACACTGATTTAAATCAAGATGTTCGGTTGTGCAGAGCAGCTCGCGAGTACTTTTGCCTTCACTTTCAAGACGTCCCTTCAAATCTATTTGGAACTGTTCAATATTCCGTTCTGAACCAGTAATAACGATGTGACTCGATAAACCCATATTTAGATAATTGATCAACTTATCCAGATCAGAAATCATCGCGAGGCCTTTGATTAGTTGCATCCAAATTCATTGAGCTGAAGTATTCATGCCTAAGCTTATTATCATGCGGTAACACCCAATAAGGTTTGGTTTTAGCGACCACCAGAACACGATTCAAAGGATGTCGTTCGTTCACTATGTTTCGCATCACACTATTCAAGTTTCGTCTAAAGCGGGCCACAGGCAATACTTGGCAAGATATGTTTTCTACCACCTTCCCTCCATACTTGTTAGCAACCTTAAGACTGTCACCCTCCAAATAGGTGCCATCATAGGCTGGGTTCTTTGATAGTGTTGCCAATACTTCGCCGTTTTTCTGCGATACGGCAACTAACTCAGCCTTTACTAAGCTGGCAATGCGTTCACCCTCGCACTCATACTGCAAAACAGCTAGCTTGTATTTCATAACTCGATTACCTTGTTGGTAAGGTATGAGTCCTGACACTCTCTGCCATAGCCATGCTGATTACTGATCACACGAGTTGCTCCCATGTTTACATCGAAATTTGCGTGTGTGTGGCCAAAGGCCCAGATAGCCGGTTGATACTGCTCAATTAATGCATCGAACGATGAACAAAAATAAGCCGTCATTTCATCGATGGGAAATTTAGGGTTGGCTACTTTAACTGATGGAGCGAAGTGAGTGATGACCACGGTATGTTCGCAAGATGTTGGCGCCGACAGGGCCCTCTCAAGCCATTCGGATTGCTGTTCGCCTAACTCAATACAGTCATCAGTCGTAAATGTGTTATCGCCCATCCCTATCTGATAAAAGTCGTTGATTGATTGACCAACAACTCTACTAGCATGTTGCTGTTGATCTTTCCCTAAGCTCAGCATGCTCGGCCAGCCAGTACAACCAATAAATCGAATATTAAACAACTCAACGGTATCGCACTGAAGAAAGTGGATACGCTCATATTTCTTTAAGGAGTCCTTAAGAGCCACTTCTGCAGAAAGCATATCCTCGCTTCCGTAATACTCATGATTGCCTGTTATATAAATGATCTGCAATTCAGAATGTTTATCACTCAGTTCGATTAACAAGTCTGCGATATGACTGATGTATGAAATATCACCCGCTAGAATTAATACGTCCGGTACAGTACCTAACCAACCTTCAGGCGACTTCTGTAGTTCTAGGTGCATATCACTGTGCAGTGCGATTGTCGTCATGCTCTACCTCATTCTAATTTATTGTTATTCACTATCATCACCCAGGTTGTTCAAGCCATCTAATGCCTTCGGCGACATAATAATCTTCATTTTCTTTTTCAGCTTCACGACCGTTGGGTCAAAGTTTTGGATAATGTCTTTATGAGCATCGAATAAAAACTGCTTTAGCTTTGTTGCTTCACGCTCTTTGAGATGCGCTAGCCTTTCATTAGACTGTAGGTAGCCTTGGCAATCATCTAGGAAGTTTATAAACGTAATCTTTTTAGCTGTCTCGGCGTTATTTACAATGAAATTCCAATGAGGACCATCTATTTCATCACCCTGCTTTTCAAAGTAGACTTCATTTCTTGACTCGACGTGAAACTCATCGTTCAATCGATGATAGGTTTCACTTAGGTAGATTCGGTTTCTTGATTGTAATTCTTCTAGCTCTGCTTCAAGCCCCTTCGCATCAGTTTTGAAGTCCCAGAGCATACCTCCCTCGACGTTTTTACCGTGGTCATCCCCATCGACTAAGTCATAAGGAATCAGTGACTCAATGAACTCAGTCGCTGCCTCCTCTAGCGCGTCATACAAGTAGTAACTTAAGCTTGATACCGTTGAATAATAGAAATGGTCTTTACTGTCTAACAATCTGACCCAGTTATGATTTAGATAGAGTCGGTAGTCTCGATCAACCCGGGATTTAGGAAAATCCCTCTTTGTCGCCTCTTGTTGGTATTCATAATCCTTAAGATCATAGTCATACAGTGAATCAAAACTTGTTAAGTCAAAATCAGTGCCCTGTAACTCGCAAAGCCGAAATGAATTGTTGCCAATACCGGTTAAGGCTGTCGTGTAGGCATTAAGCAAATGACGATGTGACGACGCCAAGCTGTCATCTTCGTTTTGTGCATCGTACGTCAAACCAAACAACTCTCGGTAAAGAAACTCTTCGACCTTATCTCTATTGTTTTCGTAATAGTGCTGGCGACGTTTGTCTTTCTCTCGCCCGGAATACGAGAAAAACATTGGATCGATTAACATCAACAAACGAGTGATGATTTTTTTATCTGGCGTGTACATTTTCATTTCATCATCACCTACTTTAAATTGATTTAACAGTTTCTGGTCGTCGTTTTTATTTGACCTAGTTAGTCATAATCACAATCAGGCGAACCCCATTCTTTTCCAACTGGGCCGCCTAAGGCTCCTTGAAGCTTTCGGTGCTTACACCAGGCGATAGCAACTTCATCCATCGCTGTATCAGGAATACTTACAAATAATTGCTCAGAGCCTGCGGTTACTTTCTCGATTGCAAACTGCTCGGGGTCACGCATTGATATCATTGCGTGTGATTCAAAATCACTAAAGACATTATGCTCTTGATAAAGATAGGTCTGGGTATCTGGATGATAGGTAATTACTTTGGGGTCTTGTTCAAGCTTAATTGCCGTTTTGGCGAGCTCTTTTTGGCTGATAAAATGCTGTACGACGCTCACCAAGCACTCAGGATCAAATGATGCTGCAACTACATCTGCAATTGCCCGCTCTTGGATACAGGAAGCATTAGATATATCTGCCCCCCAAATACCGTTAACCATGTCAAAGTATGCATTGCCGCTAACATCCGTTAAGCCATAATCACGGCAGGTTATCACCCACCTTGCCGGATTGTTTTGCTTGGCTTGCGCAGTCTTTATAAACTCCAGTAAACCATCGTCTTCCGGACTCTTATTCAAGATATTCTCTTCCGTGTCACGACTTGCGGGCGACTCCTTGCGCTCGTGATTTGCAGAAGGTAAATCATTAATTGCGGCTCGCATACGAGTTAATCTTTCAGCCCTATAATCGTCAGGTCGATTGCCCGGCATTGCGCTAACCGCAGCATTCAGCCATGCATTAACATCAGCACATACCCGATCATTCTCGCTTGGATCAATGATTTCAGTATCTGAGTAAGCCAAGGCCTCTTTTACTTGATCCTCAACAGGCAATTTGGGGTCAGCAATGACCAGCCCAAAGATTGGAAAAGAAGCACCACTCTGAATTTCATCCATACGATCAATCACCCACTTTCTAGCGTCATCTTCGTTTGGAAACCTCCGCACCTCTTTCCAGTAAAAAGAATCGGGTATTTGTATTGATTCGCCGCTCTTGAGGTAGCAGGTAATTTGAGAGCTTTCTTCGGGTAGGTAGGCGCGATCAGATTGAAGTAACTCTAACGCTTCTCTGAATGTTTCTATAGGTTGAGGAAAATGATCCCTCATATCAAAAGCTCTAAAGCACAAGATATCCGGATGCTGTGTGGTTGGATGATTCATACCTGTCCTCTAGTCTTGGCCTATGTTTCTGAAATAGTGCTTCACTTCTAACCAGTTTTTAAACTGCGAGCTTCCGTACTGAATAAGTGCCCCGCCAAATGATTCCTGCCCTCGGCCTTCTCTTCGGTCATCTATCAAGTAGTCACCCTTCAATAGGTTCTTGTGATAAGAAATAATCAAGCGATGTACGTGCTCGGAACCCAAATGCTGCTCTACCCAAAGACGCTTTTCTGAATAGCACATAGGGTTGCACAGTGAAGGAGCTGTTAGGATGTAGACATCAAAATTCGCTTGTTCACATAGCCACTTAAACACTGATATTGCATCTTTGATGGGCTCAAGCGACTGATAAAACCCTTTTTGGCTTTGCGGGTAAGCAAGTTCTGGGCTTTGGACGATAGAGCAGTCGTAGGCTTTTGTGTAAGCACACAAGGTATCGTCAAGGTCCACATATATGATTACTTTTTCTGCCATAACGCTTACTCACCTTCGCTCTATAATTTTTTCAACGCTTGAATATTTCTTACTATAAACACCAAAGCGACATCATGTGTCGGGCATAGTTAGTTGGTGATTAAATTACCCTGTCTCTCTGCTACTTTGATGGTTGCCAGGCAACCAGAGTTAAACTGTATAAAATCATCTTCGATGCCGTCAGAGAAAATGACACCATTTTCCGGCATATATGACTCAAGCCCTAAAGGTTCGCTACCTTTAATCTCGCCATAAACGCACTGTGTTCCAGTTGTCTGGCTTGGAAAGGGTTCGCGTACTGCAAACTTCAAACGCTGCTCGCTCCAATCGAATATTTCCTTTTGGGCTTCATTCGCCATACCAGCAACACCGCTAGCTCCGGTAACGATAGACTGAAGCCAACCACTTGAACCTAAGCCGGTTGAAACGATAATACCTGATGAACTTTGCACTTCTTCCATCTGGTTCCAACGTATGCAGTAACGTGCAGACGTATGCGACTTAGGACCAATAAACAAATCATTCACCGCATAAATAACTTGTCCGTCATTAGTACTCGCCTGAGCCAAAGTGATATTTTTGCTTGATAACTTGCCCTTCGTTGTTCTTGTCACAACTTCTTTCAACTGCGCTAGCTCAAAAGGAAGCAGTACGCCGTCCCACCGTTTAGGGTCAGGATTAATCGCTATTAAAGGCTGTCGATTTAAGTACTTTAAGGTGTTTGCGACTAAACCATCCTGACCGATCACTACCACAACATCGGTTTGACCAAATTGATACGACGTTAGCATCGAGCGTTCAATACGCTGAAAGCGACCTAAGGTACGTAGAATACTTTCCGCTTCTTGAATCTGACTCTGATAGCGTACGTTTTCATCCAGGTAATCTTGAACATTGACCTGATTGTGCTCCAGATAAAACTTGGCCTGAGCCCAGCTATTGAAGCGCTCGACCAACTCTTGCAATCGAGTCTTTCGGGTTACTAGCACAAAGGTACAATCGTTCATGTCATTTACTCTTCTTAGTCATTAAATTCAAAGTCAATTTATCAAGCCACATTTCGTTTCATCATTTGGCCGAACAAATCTGGCGTAATCGTCAATTCACCAATTTTGCCAGCGTTCTGTGCTAACGATTCAAACGCCATGGCCATCAGCTGATCTGGCTCCATATTGGCTAAGGCCATTGCTTTTAAGTTCTCTACAGGTAAGGTTTTAAACGCTTCCATTTTTGAGGCAATTGCATAGCTCTCAACATCCGCCTCAGTCCGATTATTCTCAGCACTGCGCATAACAAGGTCTTTACGTTGCTCCTCTCTATCAATTTCTGCCTGCAAAGATTCCTGCTCTATTTGCGCTTTGCTGGCTAAAAGTGCACGTTCGTTTGCAACTCTCTGCTCCGCCATAAGTTGTTCTTTTTGCTGAACAGACATATCCGTTTCAAGCTCTGCCTCTTTGATCATACGTTCTTGCTCTACAGACGCTTTGCGACGACCGTATGTTGCATCATCTGACTGCTTAAGTATCTCTTCTCTTGCCACTGCCTCCAAAGCTTTCATAGTTTCTGGCGTAGGGGTAATGGCGGTGATTGAAATATCCAAAACCATCAAGCCCATTTCATCCAAAGAAGGGTCATTACTAACAGCCTTTCTTAATAGCTCTACCAATGATTGAACGGCAACTAAGGACTCCCTTAAGCTACACTTCTGAATATTGCTTTGCGCAGTCGTCTGTAACTTTCGAATTACACGATCACTCAATTTCATTGGGTCATCAGAAATAAATGACTCACCGTTTTTGGCCAAGGAAAAGTTCAACATATCTGCCGTCTTTTCTGCCGACTCAACCCTAAAGCTGACCTGCCCTTGAACACGAACAGATTGATAGTCTGCCGTTTGCAAGCCAAAGATAAACGGCGCTTCTTGCACGTTGACAGGTAGCGCTGCGATCGATGTCGTTGCTGGGCTATAAAAGAAACTTAAACCCTTACCTTTCTTTCGAACCTTGCCATTTACAGTTTTAATCACAAATGTTGATGCATCCGCTTTGTAATATTTGATACCTAACATAATCGATTCCTCTAAGGTTGTTTTTAATTCATTTAGTGTCTATATGTCACTTTTAAACAATAGTGTCTTATAGTTACTTTTTAGTCAAGCTAAAAGTGTCGAAAAGTCACAAATAAATTGCATCCCTCACATGAATCTCTAAAATAGGTTACATACGCCCTATAACGAGCCTTAAAGATGAACGAAGCCGATTACTTAAAAAGCTATGATAAGACAGAATTTGAAAGTCCGATTTTAACTGTCGATAGTGTTTTATTTACATGCCACGAAGAAACCTTAAAAGTTCTGCTAGTAAAGCGTGCTAATCATCCTGATCAAGGGACATGGGGCTTACCTGGCGGCTTTGTAGATTTAAAGAAAGATACATCGATACAAGATACTGCGATTCGAAAGCTACAGGAAAAGACAGGGATCGCCCCACCCTATATAGAGCAGCTAATCAGCCAAGGCGGGCCAAAACGGGATAAACGAGGTTGGTCGGTCACAGTTTGCTTTAGCGCGCTAATCGCTTATGAAGACTGCAGCGTTCACATTGACTCTGTTTCAAACGTGCAATGGATTACATTAGAGACAGCACTAACAATGGAACTAGCATTTGACCACAAGTCGCTGATAACCGCAGCCCTAGAACGCTTGCGCCAGAAAGCGCTGTACTCAATCGTACCGGCCTTTGCACTTCCAGAAAAATTCACCCTACCAGACCTCCAAAAAGTACATGAGATTGTTCTAGGTAAAGAGATCCAGAAAAAGTCATTTAGAAGACGAATTGAGCAGGCTAACCTGCTAATTGATACGGGTGAAAAACAAGCGAGTGGCAAACGCCAAGCAGCACTTTATAAAATGAAAGACGAATCTGGGGAATATAAGTTTTTGAGGAATTTGGAAAGTTAGAATGAATCCGCTATCTTTTTGGCTATTCTATCTAAAATAAAAAAACTTCTATCGGCTTGATGTTTGAGCATACAGTCTGCGAATTCAGTGCGGCCCAACCTAACGCCTCACTAGGGCTTAAATGTCCACATATCGGACATTGACCTTACGGGCAATTTCTACTCTACTGGAGTCGATTGAGAATGCTTTGATAGCCTTCTCTCAATAACGCAGCTGATGCAGAGGCATTCTGTTTGATTTGCGCTAAGGGTTGAGCTTTCATAGGTGCATCACTTCCCAATTCGTAGCTCTTTGCATCAATGACAATTTGAAGCTTCGGAATGACAGGATCATCGTCACCTTCTGTGGTTTTAAACCCATAATGATTAATTGTGATTTGGACGGATTTGCGACTGCATATCTTGGGCCTTGTTTCACTCAAGCACTGCTGCTCAAACCAATTTACAGTCTCTTCATTCACTATGTCGACAAATCGATATTTGCGTGAGAAGGTTTCGTGTATTTCT
>NZ_LWGE01001122.1:0-2192 GCF_001635315.1 Oleiphilus sp. HI0123 | reverse complement strand
AACTGAATCAATTGCGCAACGGCGATGGTTTCAGCCAAAGAAGTAATGCCTTGCAGGCCAACGGTGGTACTTACTTCACCTTCATGCATGACCCCTTGTTGTAATGAGGGCTCTACAGGGTTCACAAAAACGCTCATCTCATGCGTTTTTGCATATTCAAAACAGCGCTTGGTCACGGCTAAATTTTTAAGCGGGTTGTAAGCGTTACTCAAAGCCACACATTGCGCTTTCTTCAGGGATGAATAGGTAGCTAACTGCTCTCCTTTTAGTCCCTGCGTCAACGCACCAATTGGTAAAACTCTGCAATAGTCCGTCTGTGCGCTTAGCTCTCTAATCAACTTTGACACAGCTTGAGAGTCATTGACCGGCCGGGTTTCTGGAGTACAGCATAAGGTCGTCACGCCACCCGCGGCGGCGGCTTTGGTTTCACTTGCGATACTGCCTTTTATGGAGTTTCCTGGCTCTGGCAAAGCGACAGAAAGATCAATCAAGCCTGGTAATACATAGGCTCCATTCAATTCTTTTGTAGGAGTGCCACTTATCTCGGCAACATCGATTGCCTCGATCAGACCATCTTTAATCAGCAAGGTTTCAAAAGGAGCCCAGGACGCGCCGGAGTCAGAGAAAACTAGACGCTGACCATTTTTAAGAAGCATGCTCATTTTGACTCCTCACTGTTTTTCTCTTCCGTTTGACCACTCATTGCCATCGACATAACCGCCATTCTTACAGCAATACCATTAGTGACCTGATCCAGGATCACTGACTGCTCGCCATCTGCAACTTCCGACTCGATCTCAACGCCGCGGTTAATCGGCCCCGGGTGCATTACAATTGCATCAGGTTTGGCTAGTGCCAAGCGCTCACGAGTCAAGCCATAAAGCTGAAAGTATTCCTGCTCACTCGGTAGCAAAGCTCCTTGCATTCGTTCACGCTGCAATCGAAGCATAATAATCACATCAAGGTCTTTTAGGCCTTCATCCATATTGTTATAGACATTAACATCCAATGACTCGACACTTTTCGGCAGCAAGGTATTAGGAGCTATCACTCTTACCTCATCAACACCGAGTGTATTCAGCGCTCTAATCTGGGATCGTGCAACTCTTGAATGCAAAATATCACCCACAATTGCGACTTTCAGGCCCTCGAATTGCCCCTTATTCTGACGAATAGTCAGCATATCCAGCATTGCTTGTGTCGGGTGGGCGTGCCAACCATCTCCTGCATTCACAATAGCCACACCAGGTGTGACAGACTCTGCGATAAAATGCGCGGCACCACTCGAGGCATGTCGAACAACAAACATATCACTGGCCATCGCTTCGAGATTACGCAGCATATCCGAAAGCGATTCGCCTTTTGAGGTAGCAGAGGTATTAATATCCAGATTAAGTACATCGGCGGATAAACGCTTGGCAGCCAATTCAAAGGTGCTTCGAGTCCGTGTACTGGCTTCAAAGAAAAGATTCACGACAGTTTTGCCACGCAAAAGGGGAACTTTTTTGATGTTCCTTTCGCCAACTTCGATCAATGAGTCTGCGGTATCCAAAATTTCTGTCAGGAGCTCTTTACTGAGCCCAGATACCGTCAAGAAGTGCTTGAGTCTTCCTGACTTAGTTAGTTGAATAGGCGCCTGCATGAAAATTTCCTGTTAAAAACCGTCGTCGTTGAAATGTAGTTACTGTATTTTTAGGTGTAGATTCTCTGGACCGATAAGCTTTATACGCTGCCCCTCGGCTAAAGATAATTTCGCCCCAACCACATGAGGTGCGATTGGAAGCTCCGGACGCCCTACATCTACCAGTACGGCCAGTGTAATACTTGCTGGTCTGCCGTAATCAAATAGTTCGTTCATCGCTGCACGCACAGTACGGCCAGACATTAAGACATCATCGAATAAAACGATATGCTTATCTTTTGTTTCGAAGGGCAAGCTAGATGGCTCAACTTTTGGATTCAAACCAATTTGAGTAAAGTCGTCGCGATAGAAAGATATATCAAGCTCACCAATCAGTTTTTCATTCGCCAAACTTTTTTGAATAGCCTTAGCGACCCAAACACCGCCGGTGCGAATCCCGACAAACTCATAGTCAGTGATATTCTTTTCTGCCAAATAATGGCTTAGTTGCTGTGACATCGCACCCAATAAGGCTTCTACAGCTTGTTCATCATGCATTGTCAGTTCCTTT